>JAJZCT010000148.1 GCA_021828925.1 Planctomycetota bacterium | reverse complement strand
AGAATATCGGCTGGGAGAATGATTTTGGTGCTGCGGTAATTCTGCTCAAGAAGCACAACTTTGGCCTTGGGGAAAAATTGCTCAAATTCCAGAATGTTGGACAAATTGGCCCCCCGCCAGCCATAAATAGATTGATCCGGATCGCCGGTGACGCAGATATTTTTATGGCTCATCGCCAGCATGTGGGCAATGACAAACTGGGCGTGGTTCGTATCCTGATATTCATCAATGAGGATATAGCGAAATCTTTCCTGCAATTGGGTTCGCACATCGGCATGATCGCGCAGCATAACAGCGGTTTTAAAAAGCAGATCGTCGAAATCGACGCCTTTGTTTTCATTCATCAGTTGTTCATACGCCATGTAGGCACGGGCGATGTGGCGATCATTAAACATGGTGGCGGTTTTACTGAATGCCTCAGCGGATTTGAGCTTGCTTTTGGCATCACTGATCGCACTGAGCACCCGGTCCGGTTTCATGGAATCAGGTGAAAGCCCGGCTTTTTCCATGGCTTGCTTGACCAATTTAAGCTGATCGGACGTATCCATAATATTGAAATTAGCGGCCAAGCCCACGACCGGGGCATACTCCCGGAGGAGCCGGGCGCACAGGCTGTGAAACGTTGCCACCGTTACACCGCGCGAGAGTCGCGCGGGCATAGCACGGAGCAGTTCCATTGTGCGATGCCGCATTTCTCCAGCGGCTTTATTGGTAAATGTGACCGCCAGAATATTCCATGGCGGAATGCCGTTGGCCACCATGTAGGCAATTCGGCGGGTAATCGTGCGGGTTTTGCCCGAGCCTGCGCCGGCCAGCACCAGGAGCGGTCCGTCGATATGGGAAGCCGCCTCGCGCTGCGGCGCTGTTAAACCTTGAAGAATTTCATTTGCATCAACCGACATCCAAGAACCTCAATTACCTCAATTATCTCAATCACGTTCATCCTATAGCCCATTGGCCAGGACAAAACTGTTACTATACACCAAGCGGACACGATGACGAATCCAAGATTTTTCCAGGAGCCTTTCCGAGAAACGGCCGGGGCGCGACAGCGTGATTTTTTGCCTCTCGGAAGAGCGTCGCGTCATAGAGCACCGTGGTGATAACCCGGTGGTTGGCGGGCGACACTGGATCAACCACCGGATTCATCCTCCGGGGGTTTTTCCGGCACAGAGTCGTCCGATTCCGGCGGAAGCAAATGGAACAATTCCTGAATAGCGCCGGCGAGGCGAATTCGGCGATGATGGGCCGTCTGAGTGGTTAATTCGGTCACCGGTACATGGAGAATTTTGCCCACGATCCGATGGGCCATTTTACGCACAGCCTGTTTTTGTGATTCGCTAAACTCCGGATTGGCGGCCAGGAGAGCATCCAATTCCTGATCACTGATTTCCCGACACTGATGATACAGCGCCTTGACCACAGGACCGGTGTTCCGCGCCGCGAGGTAGTGCATGCAATCCGCAATATGCCGTTGGATAATATCGCGGCTCAAATCTACTTTGGCCCCCCGTTGACCCCGATTATTTTGGGCCACGCGTTCCAGGTCGTCAATGTTATAAAGATAAACATTCCCCAGCCGCGCAACGTGGGAATCCACATCGCGGGGTACAGCGATATCCACAATCACCAGCGGACGGTATTGCCGAGCTTTCATCAGCGGTTTGAGGGTTTCGGCAGTGATCAGCGGTTCGGGTGATCCGGTGCTGGCTAACACAATATCCGCGGTAGTTAACAGCTCACTGAGGCGGGAAAAATCAGCGGATTCCAAGCGGTACCGCCCCGCCATTTCGGCGCTTTTCTCGGCCGTGCGGTTGGTGACAATCGTACGGCCCGGATGCACTGCCATCAGGTGCTGCAGCATGAGGGCCGCCATTTTCCCGGCACCGACGAGCAACACGGTCTTATCATCAAAGCGATCAAACACGCCGCGCAGCAAATCCACCGCCACACTGGCGATCGACACATGGCCGTCCCCCAGTCCGGTCTGTTCATGCACGTCTTTGGCGGCGGCAAAGGAACGCTGAAATAGCGCATGAAATACCGGTCCCACCGCCTGAACCGCAGCGGCCCGTTGATAGGCCTGTTTGACCTGACTGAGGATTTGCGTCTCGCCCAGGACCAGAGAATCCAGAGAACTTACTACATTAAATAAGTGTTCCACCACGGCCTGCTGCTGCATGCGATAAATACTGCCGGCCGTTTCCGCGGAACCCACGCCCCGGTTATCAGCAAGAAATTCAACCAGTTCATCGGCCGTGGGCGGCGGGCTGCCGTGCGGGGCGGCGTAAAGTTCCACGCGGTTACAGGTGGAAATAATGACCACTTCGGAAGCTGGGAAGCGTTGCTTAAAGGCCGCCAATGCCTCTTCCGCAGCCTGATCGGAGAACGCCAGAGCTTCCCGCAGACGCACCGGTGCCGTGCGATGGTTCAACCCCACCATCAGGACGGAAGTTTCAGATGGAATAATATTCTCCATACGCGAGCTTACAAAACCCTTATAACATGAGGACGAAAACCGTCATCAGCAAAGCAAATCCAATAATACTTAACCAGGCACAGCGCGCGCCACGCAAAATCGGTACAAACCGCATGTTTAATAGCGATCCATACACCAGCCAGACCACAGCAGTCAGCAACACCTTAGGAGAAAAATACCAGTGTTGGCCCATGAGTTGCGGATCACGAACCGCCCGGAAAATGCCGGTAATGGCCGCCAAGGTTAATAACGCAAACCCCAGCACAATGGCGTGACGGGTAAATTTTTCTATCGAGGCTAAAGAAGGTAAGGCAAATAAGTCCCATCCGGCCTGTCCACGCTTTTTCAGTCGGCGGTCAGCCAGCAGATAGGTGATTCCTCCGACACAACCGGCCGCAAAACTTGCGGTCCCCAGCAGCACACTGGCAATGTGCGCCGCCACCCACGGGTTATGCGCACCGAAATGCCGCACGCCGGAAAGGCCCAGCACAATTCCCAGCACCATTAAGGCAAAAATCATGGGAAGTAAAAAGGTGGCCAAGGCCCACAAGTGACGTGTCCAGCGCAAATAGGCCCACAGCAGCGACAGCACCAATCCCAGCAGTAAAAAGGCGTCAAAATAATTGGACAACGGCAGCGTGATACGGCGCGCATCAACCATGCGGCTTATCAAGAGCAGTGTGGTTAAAAATACGCCGTTGCCCACCGCCCAGTTGGGAGAAATCGGCACGGTGCTTTTAACCGGTGAGTTCTGCAAGGCCGCGCGCCGGCGGCCGGATATCTGGAATTGCAGCCAGAAGGCCGCGAGAAACGACAACGCCGCGCCGCTGGCAGTCGCAAACTGTAAAATCGTCAGATGCGTGTATGGTTCTAGAGAACTGGACATGATCTGCTAAACCCTCGGTTCCGTTGCCGGAGTGGCAACCGTGGGGGAAGGATGCATGGCTTCCGTCAGCCACTGCTGAAAAAGTTTTTCGGCCTCGGTTTCGCCGGACTGCCGAATCGTGTCCCGCATAATTTCACCCGATAGCCGCTGCAAAAGCTTGCGGCGAAGTTCGACATCGGAAACCTGTTGCAGCACTTCCTGCCGCCACCGTGCGGATAACTGTATCTGCCTGATAAGCGCTGCATCCATGGCGTGCGCCAGTTGCCGCGCCAACTCTCCGGATAAGCCCGGAGACGCACCGCCGGAAGTTACCGCCAAAGTCACCGGTCCGCCGCGTTTTACCGCGGGGCCAATAAAATCACCATCCTCCGGCATATCGCACCGGCAGCAAAGTATTCCCCGCGCTGCGGAATCTGAATAAACGCGGGCATTGACATGCTGGTTATTTGTTGCGGCAAATACGAGCACCCAGCGACCCGCTTGCACCCGGGCCAGATGGCCCGCCTCGTAGGCTGATGAGATACGTTGCACCGCAGGCCACGCCGCAAAACCCGGATGGAATTCCATGCTGACTACCGACACCAACGCCCCCGCCGCCACGAGACCTTCCGCTTTACGCAAAGCCACCGCGCCGCCCCCCACGATCAGCACCGGTTTTGCGTTGAGCCTGAGAAATATGGGGTAGAGTTCATCCATTCATGCTCTATTTTAGCAAAAAGAGGTCCTCATGTCCTATTCTGATTCGAGAGTGGCTTATTTGAAGCCTTGAGGGCCACCGGATCTATAATATTTTTTCTCAATTGCGGCCGTGAGATCAATTCCGTGGATATTGGCCAGCGTACAAAGCCACGCCGCGACATCGGCAAATTCCTCTTCCTGATTGGCTCGGTCATCGCCTTGTAGCGCGGTGGCCAATTCACCCACTTCTTCGATCAGCCACATGAATGTCGGTGCCGATCCGCGTTGGATATCCCGGGCGGAATATTTATCACGAATATGATCTTGGAACTGCTGAATAGTCAGACTTTCGGACATTTTTTACCTTTCGTTGTTTTACCAGCGTGCTCTAGCTCTGGGCCTCGTGCCCCTGAACCACCACGGTCCGCGCCAGGATATCGCCAATGCGCTGGCGATCCGGCGACACAAACATGAATACCAGCACCACTATGGCAATTAACTCAGGGATGCGAAATAAATTCCGCGTCAGCAATGCCACAAATCCAGGTCGCTGGCCTGTTAAATCCACCACGCGAAGTCCCAGAATCCACTTCCCAAACGACCGGGCAAAAATCAGTTCCGCGACGGTTACGTGTATTTCATAAATCGCCAGGAGCCACAAAAACTGCGGAGCCTGCAGCAGTTTCTGGGGGTTAAACAACAGGTCCAGTGACGCGCCGGCCATTTTTACCCAATCTTGTCGGGAATAGAGGTGAAACACCAGCATAATGATCAGGGCGGAGATGGCCAAATCTATCGCGGCTGCTCCGAATCGGCGGTACAGACGCGCCACCTTGAATTCGGCACTGATTTTAAGCGAACCAAACGGCTCCTTGCGCCGCCAAACGGATAATGCCAGAAGCACAATCAGAGCGGCAAAAATCAAACGTTCATAGGCTCCCGGAGCCGGTGGTAAGGTGGCCAGCGGAACAATATCTTCGGGGCCTTGGAGCAACTTGCCCGAACGGCTGAATGTGTATTGCACGAGCTTTTGCTTCGGCTGATGCAGAAGAAGCGCCAAGCAATCACCATCCCGCCCCATGGCTATGTCAGCAAAGGAACTGCCGACAATGGCCGATACCAGCGGTTTAGTCCAAGGCGTAAATTGAAGCTTTCCGCCCGCCGATGCGCGCACTCTCAGCGCATTGATAGTCGTTCGCCCGGCAACGCCGGAAGAAGTCCAGGCCAAAATGCCCTGCCGGGCAAACTGTGCGGCAAGAATTCCGTGCGCCGCATGGCTCAGCGGAACTGAGGGCAGCAGTTGCCAAGCCGGGCGGGCCAGATTCATGGCTTGCACAGAGAGGCTGCCTCCGCCCGCTAAGTGAAACAAGATCAACTGATCGTTGACGGCCATGAGTACCATTCGACCGGTGATCAAAGAATTTGAGAAAGCCCCTGGCAAAGACGGTGTCGGGAGGAAGGACCATCGATTGTCATGAAGTTTCAGAAAATGCCAGACCGGCAGAGCTTTTAGCACTTTCGCGGGCACTGTGGCTGCTGGTGCGTGCGCCGAGGGTTTTGTGGCATCCGGAACTCCGTTGGCGAGAGCATGGACTTGGGCAAGAATCCGTTGGGCCTGGGAAACAACAGGCTTTTCCGCCGGGGCCGCCGTGCCGTAAGCCAGAAGATAAACATCACCGTTCAGTGTGGCTGCGGCCACGGGTGAAAAATCACCGGGCGTTATCGGCAGGCTTATTGATTCCTTGCGCCCAAAACAGACACCATATCCATGCTGAAAAAAAAGGTAAATGCCGTGCTTCATACCGCCACTGTCCGGATTTTCCATCGCCACGGCGCAGAGCGGAACACCTGTAAAGCGGCCCGCCGAGATTTGCCGCCACAGGGCCGCGTTGCCTTGCCGGGCATTGAGGGCATGGGACAACAATACAAATTGCGCCTGTGGGCTGGGCTTGGAATGTTGCGCGGGAACGCTCAGCCATAAATGTTCTTTGCTGCCGGCGGCCAAGATCCGGGGCAATGCGATAAGCCGCGATACAGAAGGCTTTTTAGCAAGGGATGCTGCTGCGGCACCGGCCGGAAGAGCCGACAATATGCCCCCGCTAAGCGCAAGAATCACCGCGATCACGCAGAATACCAATAGACCAATACGGTTGACGGAATTTCTCATGCCTGCATTTTAGGGCTGACGGGCAAACTTCGCGACTGCTCTCGACAAAGATACGGCAGTCCAGAGTTTACGCAGCGTATAATTTGTATATCATGGTCGAGCATGAGTGAGTCATTTACGACAACGCGAATGCGCCGTCTCCGGCGCGGTGGCATTCTTAGAGATATGCTGGCACAAACCACCCTTTCACCCGCCCACTTTGTCGCGCCGCTGTTTGTGCGAAGCGGGCAGGCTATTCGTCGGCCCATTCTCAGTATGCCGGGGCAGTTTCAACTTTCGCCGGATATGGCATTGGAAGAACTTTCAGATATGGCGGCGCGTGGCATTAGAGCGTATCTGCTTTTTGGTGTGGTGGATACTGAGGATAAAGATGAGTCCGGCAGCCACGCACATGACCCGAACAATGCAGTCTGCACGACGTTGCGGCTGGCACGCGATGCAGGAATAAACATGCTAGCAATAACGGATTTATGCTATTGCGAGTACACGACCCACGGCCACTGCGGGCCGCTGACGCAGAGTATGGAAAAAACGTCCCGGCGCAAAACCGACAAATTCCCACCATCCAAGCGGGGCAAACCCTTATCCACTTCCGTTACCACGGTGGACAATGACGCCACTATCGCGCAGTTGGGCCGGCAGGCGATACTCCACGCCAAGTCCGGTGCGGATATGGTGGCTCCTTCCGGAATGATGGATCATGGGGTGGCGGCCATTCGCACAGCGCTTGATGCCGCAGGTTATCACGACACGTCCATACTCAGCTATGCGGTAAAATATGCCAGTGGATTTTACGGACCATTTCGTGAAGCGGCTGAATCACCACCGCAATTCGGAGATCGTCGCGGTTACCAGATGGATTTTCGCCGTGATTCTCGGGAAGCTGTGCGCGAAGCCGTGATGGATGTCGGCGAAGGTGCGGATATGGTCATGGTTAAACCGGGCATGGCGTATTTGGATATACTTTCGGCGGTGTGGCGGGCGGTTGATGTGCCCTGTGCGGTGTATCAGGTAAGCGGGGAATACGCCATGTTTAAGGCTGCCGCGCAAGCAGGCTGGATCGATGAAAAACAGTGCGTTCTGGAAATGATGCACGCCTTTCGACGGGCGGGAGCAGCCTTTATTATTACCTACTACGCCTCGGAAATTGTTGAATGGCTGCGCGAATGACGCGAACCAAGATGAGCCAAATTGAGCCAGAATAACCGTTGACTTTTCTTCCGGTACCGGCTATAAATTAGAAAGTATTGGAAAAATGGAAAGCCCTGAACCATGAAATTGAATTTGAACAACCTCCTGGCCCTGGCACTAAGTGAAGGAATTACCGGTCGCTCTTAGGGTTGTTTTTTTATAAAAAAGTTTGAAAAACCCTGCGAGTGACCCTCGCGGGGTTTTTTTATGGCATAATTCAGAAACGTCTTTTCAGGAGTCTCCTCCATGGACATCGGCACGAACCGCCCGT
>JAJZCT010000147.1 GCA_021828925.1 Planctomycetota bacterium | reverse complement strand
TCAACTACGCCGCCATCGTGCCCGGCGCTACATACACCGATCTGATGCGCGCTAAGAAAATTCCCAACCCCTATTACCGTGAAGACAATGGTAAGGTTCAGTGGGTGGCGGAAAAGAACTGGATTTATGAACGCAGCTTTGATATTCCCGCGGAAATGCTTGCCAAGCCGCGCCTTGAGCTGAAATGTCATGGGTTGGATACGCTGGCCACCATCTGGATTAACGGCAAGCAAGTCGGTTATGCCGACAACATGTTTCGATCCTGGAGTTTTGATGTCCGGCAGCACGTCAAGGCGGGCAGTAATACCATTCGCATCCGGTTTGATACGCTGACACCATACGTGGAAAAAAATCGCGAGGCCTACAAGCGGGAATATGGAATTGACTTAAGCGACGCCCGCTGCTGGGTGCGTAAAGCGCCGTATATGTGGGGCTGGGACTGGTGCCGGGCGGTGCTGACGCAGGGCATCTGGAAAGGCATTGAAATTCTCGCCTATGATGCACGAATCACCGATTTGGGTGTTTTGCAGCATCATGATGCTTCCGGCGCGGTGCATCTGGATATTCAAACCAGTGTTTCCGGCGGCAATTCCGACGCCCACGTTTCCACGCGCGTTTTATTGGATAATCAGGTGGTGGCGACTGCATCGGCTCCGGTAAGCAGCGGCATGGCGCGAAGTCACGTTAAAATTACCTCGCCAAAACTCTGGTGGCCCAACGGTATGGGGGATCATCCGCTGTATGTGGTGGAATCACAACTGCACGAATCCGCCGGCGGCGTAGTTGAGGTTCTGGTTGCGGGAACTGCCCCGGCCGCGAAGGTCATTGATACCGCCCAACGCCGCATCGGGCTGCGAAAAATTGACGTTGTATCACCCAAAGATGGCGTGGCCATGCACGTAAAAGTCAACGGCGTACCGGTGTTTGTAAAAGGCGCGGACTGGATTCCCGCGGACAACATTCCCACACGCGTAACGCCGGAAATTATCCGCTGGTATATGAAAAAAGCCATTGAATGCAACTTTAATTTTATCCGGCTCTGGGGCGGCGGATATTATGAGCAGGATGAACTATTTGATCTGTGCGATGAAATGGGAATCATGCTGCAATTCGAGTTCAAGTTCGCCAATGATACCTATCCGGTCAATGACCAAAAATGGATGGCCAATTTACAGACGGAACTGGATCAACAAGTGATGCGCTGCCGCAATCACCCCTCCATTGTGATCTGGAGCGGCAATAATGAAATTCAGGACTTCAAGGGGTATTACCATCTGTTCCGCGATGTCATTGGCGGAACCGTGCATCGGCTTCTGCCGGGGGCGTTTTATGAAGTCGGCAGCGGTGCCGCCGGGAGCGGGGATATCCACACCTGGGATGTCTGGCATGGCGCCAATAATGGTGCTCCGTATAGCCAGTATCGGACAATAGAAGGATTTGTCACCGAATTTGGCATGCAATCATTCCCGGTGCCAATGACTGTGGATTCCTATACCGACGCCGCCGATCGCAAGAGTATTCATTCTCCGGTGATGCGTTACCACGAAATGGACGGCAGCGGCCACGGCATTGGCATTATCATGCACTATACCCATGAGTATTTCGGAAAATCACCGGACAATTTTGACGACACGCTGTGGCTGACGCAAATCAATCAGGCGTATGGAATCCGTTATGGCGTGGAACACTGGCGGCGCGATATGCCCCGATCCATGGCCGCGACCATCTGGCAATTTAATGACTGCTGGCCGGGGCCAACCTGGTCCATGATAGATTACTATCGCCGATTAAAGGCCATTCAATATCAAAGTAAGCATTTCTTCGCACCGATTCTGGTCAGCGGTATACCTGATCCGAAAACCGGCAAAGCGGAATTGCATATTACCAGTGATCGGCAGACGGACGTTTCTGGTGAGTTGCGCTGGTTTGTAACCGATATGACCGGTGCGGTGCTGAAGCATGGTGAAATGGCGGTTCACATTCCCGCCCGCACCAGCCGTCTGGCGCACACATTAGATCTGGTGGATCTGATCAGCAGCCACGGAGCTGCGAATTTAGTCATCTGGCCGGAAGTACGGGTGGGCAGTCGAACTGTGGCGGACAACGCCCTGTTCTTTGGGCGGCCCCTGGACCTCAAATTCAACAAGCCGCAATTGGCTGTACATGTCAGCGGCGGCGGGCGGAATTATGACCTGCGGATTGACGCCAATGCACCGGCTCTCTGGGCTTTTGCCAATGTGAAAGATACGTCAGCAACCTATTCGGATAACTTTATCGCCATTCGACCCGGGCGCACCGCGGTGATTCATATTACGCTCGATGAGCCAATGGCACCCGCTGATTTCCGTCGGAAACTTGAGGTCCGGAGCATTTATGATCTGGCTCCGGATATGCGGGCGTAATATCTCGACATGACAAACAGGCGACGGAAGTTGTAACGCAGGCATCCTGCCTGCATCGGAAACACGAAAAAGCAGGCGGGACGCCTGCGGTACGTCTGCTTTTGCAGCCGGTTATCAGCGATGGCGTGGCGAGGTACGTTGACGACCGTCCGGCGCGTCAGGATGATAAGGTCGCCAATGCCGCGCACACTTCCGCGTGATGGTCCTGCACCTTTACTTTGGGAAAGATTTTGGCGATTTTGCCTTTGCCGTCGATGATAAACGTGGTGCGTTCAATACCCATGTATTTTCTGCCGTACATGGATTTTTCCTTCCAGACGCCATAGGCGTCGGCCACCGCGTGATCGGTATCGGCCAGCAAGGCAAACGGCAAGCTGAATTTTTCCCGGAACTTTTCATGGCTCGCAATCGTATCCGGGCTTACGCCCAGAACCACCGCCCCGGCCCGTTCCAATTCCGCAATACCGTCCCGGAAATTGCATGCTTCTGTCGTGCAGCCCGGAGTGTCATCCTTGGGATAAAAATAGAGCACCACTTTTTTCCCTTTGAGCTCTTTCAAACTCATATTCCTGCCTGTGGTGCTGGGAAGCGAAAACGCCGGAGCTGTGTCTTTTTCCATAATGGCCATAAATAAGCTTCCTTTGCCTGTAGTCAACAACTTACACTATACCCCAATTGCCCGCCATGCGAACAAGTTGCCGGCGTAAAACCCGTTTAGCGGGCGTGCCCGGCACGCCGCGGCGCACGGCGCGGAAAACATGGAAGATTCTGAAATTTGAACGATGTTTTAAGGTCTGAGGCATTGCGTGGTGGATTGACACCAAGGGCAAACAGCTACAAAATGACCGTCCGTTGCCACGCAATCTTGGCGGCGGCATTTCGTGCGGGTGGATACGAAAGGCGATTGACATGGCAAAATTGGATAAACTTTCCATACGCGGCTTCAAGTCCATCGCAAGCACTATGATCTTTTGTGCAAGACGCTGCGGCGCATTGCACCCTATTTTGACGATTTTGATTTCCCCATTACCAAGGCGGCACCGGAGGATAAGGTCCGATTAAGATGGCGGAAAAAGGGGACGGAGTACATCTTTTCGCCCGACCACTTCTCCGATGGAACCATCCGCTTTCTATGCCTCTCTGCCGCCCTGTTACAGCCAGACCCGCCGACAACCATCGTGCTTGATGAGCCGGAACTGGGGTTGCATCCGGAGGCTTTGTCCATCTTCGGAGGTCTGGTTCGGTCAGCATCCGCACACACCCAAATCATCCTGGCGACGCAATCTCCGGTACTGTTGAATGAATTTGAGCCTGAACAGATCATTATCGTTGACCTGGTGGACGGCGCGACGCAATTCAAACGCTTTGATGCGGTGAAGCTCGCCGATTGGCTCAAGGAATTCACGGTCGGCGAGTTGTGGCAGAAGGGCATGCTTCAAGCTTTCGCCCGAGCGTCGCGCAGGACTTGCGGCGCATCTTCGGAAAAACAAAACAATGGTGTGGGTGAAGGGGGAAATCTGACGGCGCAGGCAATTTTCTCTTTCTATCGCTATAATTTCCCGGTTGCGAGGAACCGCAATGCCATGGATGGGCCGGACCCGCGATGTATTGCCCGCCTGCTGTGGTTGATGATGTATAGAGGAATCGCGTCGAAAGGGTGGACAATGCTGGCATTAAGCCGTGGCGAAGGGCAGAGCATCATTATTGACGGGAAGATCGAAGTGAAAGTGGTCAAGTGGTCGCGCGGCAGCGTTCGCCTGGCAATTCAAGCTCCGCGTGAAGTGTCAGTAGACCGCGATGAAATCTGGCGGCGCATGCATCCCAATGACAAAACTCCGCTGGAAAAGGCCGACGCGGATCGCCAACCCCGGTTTGGCGCCGATACCGCTGCCGCCCGAGCCGCTCCGTCGCCCGCCCCAATCGTCGAGCCGCCCGATGAAAAAATCGCGTGAAGCTATACGCCGCTCGGCCATTGATGATACTTGGTTGCGAAGGCAGCAGTATAGGTACCGCAGGCGTCTCGCCTGCCTTTGTCGTGTCTCCGATGCAGGCAAAGATGCCTCCGGTACAACGGAGTCCATCGCCGATTTGTCCCATTGAGAGGCGATCGGAGTATGTACGCCGGTTAGACCGTGCCATCGCTTATTTTGGTGCCGGGGCTGCGAGCGACACATGCACCACTTGGCCGGGCTTAACGGGCTTAATCGGAAGCCACTTTATTTCGCCGCCGGGAATCCCGGCATTGGTCGGGCCGCCACGCGGCATCTTTTCCATGCTGACTTGTACCCTCCCCGCGGGGACGCGCTTCAAGACGAAGTTTCCGGTGCGGTCACTCTTGGCATGGGACGACATCCAGATTTCCGGATTCGAGGGATTGAAAACCGAGCCAACAAAATCCGACCAATTTGAAGTTACCCGCCATCCAGCCAAGGGTTTTCCACCAACCGTCAGGTGCCCAATGATCTTTGCCCAGGGGATTAAGCGAATTATGCCCGATTTCGGAAGCTGGTTTTCGCGCAGATCGGCGTAGCCCTGCCGCGAGAGCACGAGCAGTCGAAATTTTCCCCTTTGGGGTGGGAAGTTCAGGTAGCCCTTAGCGTTGGTGACTGTTCGCTGCCGGTCGAAGTAGGGGTATCGGCCATTGATAATATTAAGTGGCCACGGGCCCGCCTGCGCAATTACCGCAGTGGCTCCCTCGACAGGCCTGCCGCGATTATTGATAATTTTTTCCACGATGCTGGCTGCCCGCACCAACGCAAAGTGCATATCCACCAATGCCTGCCTTCGATGAAAAATGGCGGACTGTGCCGTCTTATAGCCGGGAGCTTGGATCAAAACCACCATGCCGTCATGGGGGTATGCGTAATATTGGTCGAATTTGAGATGGCCGTTATGCATGGTGCGGGGGTTTGGCCAATCAAACTGGAAAGACGGATGGGCGGCCGGCGGTTCGCTGATCAATTCGGTTCCCCGGATGACTGTAAATGTCTTGATTGGATCGCCGTTTTTTCCGTCTACCACCGTGCCACGCACGCGTACCGGTGGGTAGAGCGTTATCCGTTTTTTTTGAGTTTTTGGCCTGATGGTCATGTCGGTGTCCGCATAGCCCCCATCCGAAACGCCAAATTGCAACGTCCCCGGAGGCGCTTGGTGGTAAACAAACCATCCATCGCTATTGGTGCGGAGGCTGGGCATCCAACCCATTGGTGCGTCATAGGATGAAACCACTGCTCCGCTGATGGGTTTGCCTGAACTATCCAAGACCTGTCCCTTTACGGTTCTGCCCGGCTGAAGACGGAAATGCACCGATTGCGGTGTTGCGCCCAATTTGAACATCTTTGTTTGCGGTGCGCAGTGCGGTGCCCAGGCGGTAAGGGTTACCAGTTTGCCTGCCTGTGCCACCCATGAAAAGTGGCCACGGTTGTCCGTAGCCGTTGGTGGCGGCTTGATTGAATAACCACCACCGTTAGGCTGGTCTCCCAAGCCTACCTTCGCATCGGCCAGGGGCTGTCCATCCGGCCCGACGATGATTCCGCTTATTTTTACTCCGCGCTGAAGCTTTAGTATAAGAGTGCCATCGCGCAATGCTGTCAGCGACTTTACAGGTTGGGTTCTCATGTTCCCGGTGTGCGTGACGAAGCGGTGGCACCAGTCACCGATGAGAACCATCCCCCGCAAACGGGATGGTGCCTCATCGCATGACCATTTTCCGCCCGCCGTTGAAACCGTCGTAATATCCGCCGGGTCCACGCGCTCAAGCGGGCCGAACCGCTGCCCCGTGTAGTACATGGCCAACTGCAGAAACACATGCACCCCGGCTGCCGGATTCCCGTGCGGTCCCAGAACGATTCCGCCAATTCTGGTCCCTCTGGGTAACATCACGCGCAAATGGGATGGGACTTTGATTGGTTTATTGAACGGCTTGGGTCGCCATGACACAAGTATTCTAACATGATGCGGGGCTTGTACATGAATCTCAAACGGCCAAAGGCGGTTGCGCGGGATCGGCACAGCAATGCGCCCCAGCGAATCCGCCGTTCCGCGGAAGGTTGTCGTGATGGGAATCCAATAGGATCGATCAGACGCAAGCGTGCAGTAAACTTTTGCACCGCCCATGCGTCGGCCCGTTTGGCCGGTGATAACCAGATGCAACATGCGTTGCTTCCCGGCGAACGTTTCCGATCTGGTCGAGGCCAGGGGAGGGGTGGATAACGCCGGGGTTGGAGCAACGCCCGCCATCCCACGTCCGGCGTGCAGGGTTCCAATAAATACCAAAAACACGAGGGTCAGAAGTAGAATGGTCGCCAGCACCGGGGCTGCGATTCCGCGCCGGTTGCGGTGCTCGTCAAGTATCGCCAACACGCGGTATTTCAATGTTGATGGCCGCGCCATGGCCACTGCGGCATCTGGGGTGCGGTAAGGCGTGATAGAAGCCGCCAGTAGAATCAAAGACCCTCTGGCCAGAAAAGCCAGCCAAAACGGAAGTAAGATGGCAACGCCGGGTAATGGGCTAATGATGGTCATGACTTTTTCTCCTTTTTCCGCGTCTCCGCGATTAAATCGGAAAGTTCCTTAAGCTCATCAGACGAAACCGCGCCGCGTTGCTCCAGCAGTGCGGCTACCGCCTGTAGGGCGCGGCAATAAATCCGGGCAGGCCCCCGGGGTGTGAGTTTCCAAGACGAACCATTCTCTTAGCGCCGGCATTGATGCCGTCGATTTCGCCGCTCGCCCGGAAATATTGCCACGCCCCGCCTGTACGGCGGAGCCATCGAAGAATGTCCGCAGCACGCCGTTCAAGGCTCCCTTGCCGGCGCTGCGCCGCTCCTGAACGGCACCGTAAATATATTTGCCATCGGCGACGCGGTGTTTTAGAAAGCCTTTGTCTTCAAGTATACGCAGCAGCGCCCGGATGGCGGAGTCACTGGGGGCGTCAGGAATATCCGCACGGATTTGCGCTGCGCTGGCTTCGCCCCGCGCATAGACCACATCCATGATTTGCCGTTCCCGCCGACTTAAATTCGTTGCGTTTCCCATGGGGTGCTCCGTGTTAATTAGCTCGTTTGCGCGATCAAGGCGCTAAAATATTAACATCATCGGACGGGGTTGTCAAGCCGAGCGCTATTATTTTAGCGCCTCGGCCTGATGCTTGTGTGTCTCACCAGGATTTTAGGGTGGGGAACCCGTCAAACCAAATCGCCCCCTGCCGCGGCCTCGCTGTGTACTCCAATTGATTCCCTTGGTGGAGCATCAGTAGATTATTTTACATGCGACCACAACGGGAGATAACCGCAGATTACGCAGATCACGCGGATACCA
>JAJZCT010000146.1 GCA_021828925.1 Planctomycetota bacterium | reverse complement strand
GTTTCGCCCGGCTTTGCCAATTCCTCTTAAGACTTCCCCGCACTCTCAGGCCCTGTACAACGGGCCTTTTTTATTTCTCCGCGGAAATACCGCGGATAAGGCTTAGGAACAGTGCGAAAACAATTTCCCGATTTGCGCTGCACTCTCATGCGGCACCACCGGCAAAGCCGGCGGCTTTGTGAGGGACGGCAAATCCGGTTTTGGGAAGTTATTTGGGACCCGTTCCTTACCGCGATAACCTACCCCGTGCCGCATTACACGCATTGATTTCACCAGGATTTCTGCATTTGATTGACGACCGCCTTGGCCATGCGTTCCACCGCCATCTGTTCCGCGTCCGGCAGCTGCTGGCCGATTTGCGGAATCTCTGTGCTGGAAGCGGCGAAATTAACCCGCCGCGACAGCACGGCTCCGGTACGCAGGTTGCGCCAGGTAAAATTCACCACCAGGGTAATTTGTGTTTCCTGCGGCAAATTGGTTTGGAAGCTGTTGCTTAAAACGCCTTCAATGACGGTTTCAATGGTGCCGGTTAATTCTGTATCCGCCTGATTCATCGGCACCAGGCGATACGGCGTGCGGGATTCAATATTTTTATCAATGGCTTCCGTCAGGCGGAATTCCAAGCCGCGGCGAAAGGTGTTGTTTTTCCAGATGGGCACCGCGACGGTATGAATGCCCGCCGGATAAATGGACTTCATGGTGTATCCACACCCGGCGGGCAGTATCGCCAGGAGCGTCAACACAAGTATTCCCGCAATGCTTCGCCCGTTGCGCACGATATTCAGCCGGATAGTCACTTAATCGCCTCCGCCCCAAAATGCTGCACGAGTTCCTTTTTGGCGATTTTCGCCCATTGCGTATCCGGCCAGTCATTGATGACCCGATTGTAATAATATCTGGCGGCCGAGGGCTTACTGAAGCGAATATAAAACCGGGCAATTTCCAGTTCCTTGTGGCCTTCAATCTGATAAATACGTTCTTCCAGAGCCTTCACCTGCAACAATTGTGAAAAGTGCGGGTATTCCTGCGTGAGCGTTTCAAGCTGCGCATCGGCGTTTCGCAGAGGCGTGAGGTCAAATTTTACACCGCGGAAAGTGGCCAGCAGACATTGCACTTCCATCAAGGTCGCTTTGACAACAAACTGGCTGT
This sequence comes from Planctomycetota bacterium, assembly GCA_021828925.1. The sequence continues at coordinate 6,578 of JAJZCT010000146.1, read as the reverse complement.
ATGGATACCGCCGCAGGAAGTCCTGATACGATTGAAACGCCCGGTTAAAACGCGCATCACTGTAGTAATAATCGGCGACACGAATGCCCGCCAGCTCCGCCAGGGGCGATCCGCGCTGGCGATCTTGTATGCGGCGTAAAAGTTCCAAGGCGTCACCGGTAACCGGCAGAATACGCAGGCCCAGAAATTTGCGTTTGTATCCGCGAAGAAATGCGCAGGCGATGTTATATTCCCGTCGCAGGCATGGGCCATAAAGAGGGCTGGTGGGGTAGTTATCCAGCAAATCTTCATACGCGAACAGGGCGGTATATTTTTCTCCCATGGCGTTGTACGCATCCCCGCGCAGCAGCAGCACTTCCGGAGCCAGCGGATTATTTTTGTTGGCTGTGATCCATCGCCGGGCCAGCTTGGGAATCCGTTGCGGCCGGCCTGAATTTAATTCGTGAATCATTTCCGCCACCTGCCCCGGCGGAGTATTGGGATTCGGCGCTACCAGCGGCACCCACACCCCATTCTGCAACAGCCAGGAAGGTGTTGGCCGGGGCACAATCACCACAGCGCGGCACCGTCGATCAAGGGCCGGCAGCAACAACAACAGCAGCACGGCCAGCGCAACAATTCTCCCTTGGCTCAGGCAGTGCGAATAAAGGCGATGTTTCATGAACAATCTCATCGGCGAAAAGTATAGGGCAAAGCGCGGTCGGTTGCACGACTTATGAACATATCAGCTCTTGGCGCCCGGCACGCCCGGCCCCGATGCAGGACGTGGTGCCGAAGCACTTCCACCGCGGTTGTCCCCCAGCATCATACTTTGCAAGGGGTGGCCGATGGCCAGCCGCACGCCCGCACGAAACCGCTCCGCGGTTACCAGCATCACCACCAGCGCCAGCACCGGCCATAAGACATATCTGCCGACAATTAAGATGCGCTGGTCAAATGAAATACCATGTCCCGGCGGCGGCAAAAAGGCCAGCGCCAGCGTGCTGTGTAATTCATGCCAGCCGTAGAGCACACCGGGAATCGGAAATCCCGGCAACGCATATTGCCAGGGGAAAACCATAAACAGCAAAATAACCGACCAGATCAAACTGCGCGTCATATTCGCCACGCCCGGCGCCTGCGCTACGAGAATGACCAGCAGCGTGACAAAAATAATAATGGCCTGCGAACCGGACGCCAGTAAACCCAGCAATTGCGTAATCGCCGCAATAAGATAATAACTTTCACGCCACTGCCGCCGAAGATTCAACCGCCGTCCGGCCTTTTCCCCCATGACCATGCGGTCGGAGTGATAATTTTCAATGCTTTGTTCATCGGCACCGGCTGCGGGAAAACCCTCGAGGTTTTCCGGTAAGCCGGCTCGCAGGACTGGCCGCTGAGTTGATTTTGACCATGCGGCGCTAGGGCGTGGCGAATGTTGTACCACGATCACCGGATTGCTGGCGCGGTAGGGCTGGGTGGTAAAACGCATAAGAATAAATCCCACCACTTGCAGCATCACGCTGAAAAACAGCACGTAACCGAGAAAATTGCGTCCCGAGCGAAGCGTACGTAACGCCACGCCATAATCACCATAAGGATGTACCGGAGCTGACATAACCATTTCCCCGAACCAAAAACGCCGGAATTCCCGCAGTGCCCGGTGCCGCCCCTCGGCGTAAACAGTCAGTATACTGTGAGAGCAACGCAGATTACAGGCCACAAATTTCTCGACGGACGAATGGGCGGCACTTGCGGGCGGTGGGCGGTACAACTATCTTTAGCCCCCTGTGAAGACTCGTGTTGGTATTGAATCTATGGCTGCGGTGACACCGCTGGGGTACACGCCGGAAATGTTGTGGGCGGCAATCAGAGCCGATCAGCAGCTGGCCGACCGTGGGATAATTTGCCAGGAGGTAGTAACGCGACTGCGCAACCAAGCCGCGGCGGACGCAGAAGCGTTGGGATTTACGTATCCTGCCTCATGCACTGAATTGTCGGAGATTTCGGCAGCGTCAGGTGCGGATGGCTTGGCAAAACATTGCACCATTCCGGATCAACTTGACCGTTCCATTGAACTTGGAATTTTTGCCTGTCTGCAAGCTTTGGCCAAAGCCGGGTGGAATGCGGAAGTCTGTTCCAATGGTGACACCGCGTTGTTCGTCGCAACCAGCAAGGGACCGGTTTTGCGACTGCTGGAGGCGTGCGCGGCGCGACATGCCGGGACGCAAGTGTCTGAGAATCTTGCATGGCATGTGGCGTTGGGGCCGGCGGCATTGCAAACGGCGCTGACAAAGATAATAAATCCCAGCGGGCCGGTGCAAACCCATGTTGCGGCATGCGCGGGATCATTGGTTGCCATAAAGCGCGCGTGCAATGGAATTAATCGGGGAGAATTCAAGCGGGCGATTATTGTTGCGGCAGATGCGTCGATTCATCCGTTGTTTGAGCATAGTTTTGAAAATTTGGGCGTTTTAGCCGCCCCGGATGAAAGCGGGCATCGGCACTGTCGGCCATTTGATGTATCCGGCAGTGGTTTTTTTATCACTGAGGCGGCAGCGGCGGTGTGCCTTCAGGCGGGTGACGGTGGAACTGTGGAGGTGGAGAATTGCCTGTTAGCGGCCGATGCAACGCATTTACTAGCCATTGATCCCGTCGGAAATTCTCTGGAACGCGGGCTAAGGGCGTGCGCGGCGGGCAGAGAGGTCGCGTTTGTTCATGCCCATGCCGCCGGTACGCAGCATGATCAGGTAGAATTAGCAGCCATTGGCCGGGCGTGCGGGGCGGAATCAGCGGTTTTTTCCCATAAACGCTGGCTTGGGCATTCACTGGGGGCGTCAGGGCTGCTGGGCATCGTGATTTCAGCGATGTGTCATCAACACGGCGAACTGCCGACGGGCCAAGGTGTTTCGCGGCCGGCACGCAGCATTACCATCGGTCAGGGCTTTGGCGGGCACATCGGCATGTGTGTTCTGGCCGGGTAAACAGGCGGTAGCCATTCACAATAGTGGCCATGGTAACAAATTATCCGGCCTAAAATGATGCTGCGGCCGAGCGTGACGTGCCCATAAGGAACGGGGCCGAAATAACTTCCCGATTTGCCTGCGATCGAAGTCGGCACCGCCGGCAGAGCCGGCGGCTATGTGAGGGACGGCAAGTCGGTTCTTGGAGAAGTTATTTCGGGCCCGTTCCTAACGTGACATCCGATAACATTTTTACTATTATGAACAAGAAAACTTTAGTGTAAACTGCATCAAGGCTCTTGCTGGTGCGTTAGGCCAAATACGGGGATCACTGTTTAATGGGTTCAGTGATCGTAAAGACTTGAATTGATCGCAGAAAATCACGAGGGGCGTTTACGCAGTTGATGACAGGGGTGACGTATGAAAAATGATTCTTCTACCGACCGCCCGGCGACGATTGGGACAGGGCGGAAAATTCGGGCCTTTACGCTTATTGAATTGCTGGTGGTTATTTCCATTATTGCATTGTTGATTTCGCTTTTGTTGCCCGCGCTGGCGAAGGCCCGGGCGGATGCCAATGCGGTCGTGTGTGAAAGCAACATCAGGCAGCTTCTTACCGGCCTGCGCGAATATGTGCAGACCAATAATGATTCATTTCCGCTGAATGGGATTTTATTTCCTCACCCGGCGAATAACTCAACGAATCCAACGGCTCAGGAAACCAGCGTCTGGAACGCCATGGCGGATTACAATCTTTATTATGGCGCACTGTATCCCTATTTGGCTGGTATTCCACAAGCGCCAATGGTGCCGAACTTGATGGGTTATGGAAGTTCCGCGCCGGCGGGCAGTGTGGCGGCAACATTAAATTTGAATCCGCTGCACAACCGCTTCGCCCGCATTTTTATGTGTCCGGTGGATAACGGCATTCGCACCAGCGCCAACGCCTTACGCCTTGGCCCGGATGGCAGAACTGTATTATTCGGGCCGGGGAATGGGGGGTTCTGGAGCTATTCCATAAATTCCCTTCTGAATTCACAATCCAGAGTTCTGCCATTCATATTCGGTAGTGGTGCAGGGGGCGGTTCCGGAACCTACACGACGCCGTGGAGTTATGCTATCCGTGATTCCACAATTACCAACCCGCGATTCCTTGTGTTTATTGAAGAATCCGCACAAAAATCACCATTTAACGATGAGGTCATGGATCCGATCGGCTACAACGCCGGTGATTATTTAAGCTCGCGGCATAATGGCGGCGGTAACCTCGGATTCTGGGATGGCCATGTTGAATGGATGTCGCAGGTGCAATATCACAATGCTCCCAACGCCATGGGCGGCGGGGCTTCCGGCTCGGTGGCATTTGAAACGGCCATGCAGGATCCACTGTTTCGCATGTTTGTGCCGGACGCCAATAATTAGCCCGGCGATTACTCGGAAAGGCTGCTAGCGTTTCCGCAGCAGCACGGTGCTGCCGCCTTTGACTTGCTGCCCGGTTTGCACCAGAGCTTCCCAGGTATCGGCATCCGGGACAATTAATTCGGTGCGGCTGCCGAAGGCGATCATGCCGAAGCGTTCTCCGCGTTTGAGTTGTACTCCGGGGGTGATGGGGCAGATGATCCGCCGGGCGATGGTGCCGACAATCTGCCGGACAATCGCGATCGGTGGATGATCTTGAGCCGATGGCGCTTTAAGTATCAGCGTATTGGATTGATTGCGTATGCCGGCTTGCGGATTGCGGGCATCGAGAAATTCCCCCGGCTCAAAGCGCACCGATGCCACGACTCCATCACACGGGCTTCTATTAATATGTACATCTAATACGCTTAAAAATATACCGATACGCAAAGCCGGTCCGCTGAACGCGTCGTGGTGTTCCAATCGGGTGATTTCAACAATTTTGCCATCAGCCGGGGAAACCATCAGACCGGGTTGATCGGGAATAAAGCGCGGCGGATCGCGAAAAAACAACATACATGCCAGCGTTACAAGCCCCATCAAGCCCGTGAGAACCGGCGTGACGAAATACAGCATCCCCATGAATAATATGCCGGTAATAAGCATGGGCAGCCAAAAACGCCAGCCAAAAAGAGAAAGTCCGAACCACCGCGGATTTTTACCGTTCATGGGGTTCCTCAAGGTAGGTGTAACCTTGCAGACCGGAATCATAGAAGCGCAGCAGCAGCGCGGATTCTTCAATGGATATGGTTTTTTCCCGCACGGCCCGTTCCACATCCTTGTGCATGCGGGCCATGAGTTCATCGGCGTTAAACTGCACATATTGCAGCACTTCCCGTACGGAATCGCCGCGGACTAATTCATCGACATGGATTTCGCCGGCTTCATCCAACTCCACGTGCACCGCATTGGTGTCCCCGAGCAGATTATGCAAATCACCAAGAATTTCCTGATATGCACCAACCAGAAACGCCCCGATAAAATAATCGGAACCGTTGTATTCATGCAGTTCCAGGGTCTTTTTAACGTCACGCAAGTCGATAAAACAATCGATTTTGCCGTCGCTGTCGCAGGTAATATCCGCTAAAACGCCGTGGCGGGTCGGTTCTTCAGCCAGGCGGTGAATGGGCATGATGGGGAACAACTGTTTAATGGCCCAGGAATCCGGCATGGACTGAAACAGCGAGAAGTTGCAGAAATAGGTATCGGAAAGCTGTGACTCCAGAGTTTCAAAATCATCGCCGACGTATTCAATTTCCTTAAGCACCTTCAGGATTTTGCCGCACACGCTCCAATAGAGTTTTTCAGTGAGACTGCGCAATTCCAGGCTCAAATACCCCAGATTAAACAAATTCAGGGCCTCATCGCGCTGCTGCGAAGCGTCATGATATATTTCAAGAAAATTCTTTTTGTTGACATCCCTCCAGGAATCAAAAAGGTCTTTGACCGGCTGCGGAATATCATCGCCGGGGGGCAGTTCATGCGGTACATCAAAATAGTCAAATCCGCTGACGCCCAGGACGTTAAATACCAGCAGGCTGTGGTATGCGACCATCGCCCGGCCGCTTTCGCTGATAATCGTCGGATGCTTGACGCCGCACTCATCGCACACGGATTGGATGCGAAAGATCACATCACCGGCGTATTCGCGCAAGGTGTAATTGGTGGAGGATTCAAAATTGGTCTGGCTGCCGTCATAATCCACACCCAGGCCGCCGCCGACATCCAAGTACTCCATACCCGCTCCAGCGCGCGCGAGTTCACAGTAGACCCGTGCGGCTTCGTTGAGGGCATTTTTGACGGTGCGGATATTGGTGATCTGGCTGCCAAGATGAAAATGCAGCAGCTTGATGCAATCCTGCATGTTGCGTTCTTTAAGATATTCCAAGGCCCGCAATATTTCAGCGACAAAAAGCCCGAATTTACTGCGTGCGCCGCCGGAGGATTCCCAGCGGCCGCTACCCCGGGTTGCGAGTTTCACGCGCATGCCCATTTGCGGGCGCACGCCGTGCTTTTCACCATATTTAATCAGCAGTTCCAGTTCGGTGAATTTTTCAATGACCGGGATAATTTTTTTGCCCAGCTTTTGCGCCAGCACCACGGTTTCAATAAACTCATCATCCTTGAAACCATTGCAGATTATCGGAGTATCTTTGCCGTTGGTCAGCGCCAGGACCA
>JAJZCT010000145.1 GCA_021828925.1 Planctomycetota bacterium | reverse complement strand
CGGCGGCTACTGGATGCCACTCAAACCGGTGATTCTGCATACCGTTAACGGTGGAAAAACCTGGATCAGGCAGCCAACCCCGCGCGGCCGGAGTGGGGCGTTAACCACGGTGTGGGCGATTTCGGCGAAGCAGGCTTGGGCCGGTTCAGTACTCGGCTACGCCTACAGCTATCCCCCGGGTTTCCCGCCGTGGCTGCTGCACACTGCCAATGGCGGAGGAACCTGGCCGGACGTGCTGCATCATTTTGTAAGCATCCACAAGCTGTTTTTCGTAGATGCTCGGCACGGCTGGGCGCTAGCCGGGCAGCCGGGCAGCCCGGATGAGCCTAACGGAGTGGTGTTGGTTTACGGTGGGCGATAACGGGTTGTGAGCTACTCTTTGCGCGAGACATGGACGGGGAATGGGAGAATGACGACGGGGTGATCCACAGATTACACCGATTACCCAGATTAACGGATGGGGGGCGGCCTGCGGCCGCAGACGGGGGACGGGGGGACGGGGACGCGGGTTAGGTATAAGGTAAATCGGGTGCAAGTTTAAGTGTGAACAAAGGAGTAACCGATGCGAAGTGCGAGTTTGTTGACAATGGCCGTTGGAATGCTGCTGGCATGCGCCGTGTGTCCGCCGCCGGCGGCCAAAGCCGCCGATATGTCCAAGGGCCTGATGCTGGCCCTTCCGGCGGCGCATGGACCCAAGATCAATGGCAGCTTGAAGGCGTGGAACTTGGCGGCGGCGGATCCGATATGGATGAGCAGCCAAACCGCCAGGAAGATGAACGCCCTGGCCGTGCTGGAATACACCAACCGGGCTTTGTATTTCGGCGTGCGGGTAACGCTGCCGGACCGGAAAATTATCAACACCAACGGGCCGGAGGATCCATTCTGGTATGGCGATGAAGTGGAACTGCGCGTGGTGGCGGATCCAGCGGTCGCCTATCCAGTCAATCCCGGAGCCGCCAATGTCAAAGCCAATCCGCGAGTCTGCCATCTGACATTCTGGCAAGATACGCTGACCGGCAAGGATTACTTGAACATCGCCCATGGGGTTAAGCGCAATCTCGGTCGCCGGGTGAACCCACCCGGCTCGGCGATCAAAATTGTGGAACATGGCCAACATGGCTACACCATGACGGCGCGGATTCCATGGAGCGCTCTGGACGCACCGGGCGGCGTGATGCCGTTTAAACCGGGCCAGAAAATGCCCGCGATCATCGGGGTGCATTTCGGTGGGATTACCTACGCGCCCAATGCGCTTTACCGGAAAGATCCGGGCGGCTTCGCATTCATGGACATCGGCAGTTGGGGGCAGGTTAAGTTCAGCCCCACCGGCCAACTGGCCCGACGCTATCCCACGCTGGTGGAATATTTGAAGCGAGTGCGAACCAGTGTCAGCCGGGGCGTGCCGATTACGGTTCAGGTGCCGCGGCGGGAGCATGTTTCCGTCAACGTTTTTGGCCCGCATGGCCAGGTGATTCGCGAATTGATGACCGGGGCGGTCCATAAGAAAGGCCCGCTGACTCTGCATTGGGATGGCCGCAATCAATGGGGAGCACCGGTAGCACCGGGCACGTATAAATGGGGGGCTTATTTTTCGCCGGGCATTCGGGCCAAATACATGGGCACGGTGGGTAGTTCGGGCACCCCGCCCTATTCCACGCTTGATGGTACCGGCGGTTGGGGCGGCGACCATGGCCCGTGTGTCGGCGTGGCCGCGGATAAAACCGGGATATATTTCGTATGGGCCGGGGCGGAAAGACTCCCCGAACTCATCAAGATGAATGATCAGTATCGCACTCAATGGCGGGTGGGAGCGTTTTCATTGGGCGGATGGAGGCCGGGATACGCGGTAGCCGCCAATGGCAAGCGGGTGTTTGTGGTCTGCGGCAGAGCCAACCCCACGCTGATGCGGCTAAGCGCCCGGACGGGCCAGCGGCTCAACTGGTCGGGCCATGGCGCAGCCGTAACCATCAGCCATGGCAAATTGGCCGCGGTACCGGCGGCTTCGACGCCGCTGCGCGTGCCACTCCAGAATGGAGAGTCCATGGCTCAAGACGTATTCCTTAGCGCCCGCGTGAAATCAACGGGGCTGCAGCCGGAATGCACGAGTCTGGCCGCGGGCCAGCGGGAAGTTTTCGCCCCGGTGTATTCGAAAAATCAGATTCGTGTGTTTAGCGCGCACAGCGGGCGACTGCTGCGCCGCCTGGCCTGCGCCGGGCCGCGCGGCGTATGCCTGGACAGCCAGGGCAACCTGTTTGCGGTGTCTTATGTGCCGGGCAAACCGGGGAAAATTGTGGAATTTCTCCATGCCGCCGGGACCGCCCAGGTAGTCGTGGCCGGCCATTTGGCGATGCCCTGGGCCGTGGCGGTGAATGGGGCCGGGCGGATTTTTGTTACCGACGAAGGCTCCAGCCAGCAGGTGAAGGTGTTTTCGCCCAAGGGGCGGTTGTTGCAAACTTGGGGTGCCCGTGGCGGCCGGCCCTGGGCTGGAAAGTATGTGGCGGCCAATTATTTACGGCCCGCCGGCATTGCCGCTGATTTCCACGGCGGAATCTTGACCGCCCAGACGGCGCTGCCGAAAGTGTTTTCCCTCAACAGCGCCGCTACGGGTAAGGTTATAAGGCAGTGGTTCGGCGGCAACGGTTATTGGGGTCAGGTAACGCCCGGGGCACGCCATCCGCGCACGGTTTACTACCAGTTCGAGCCGCCGGGGCTGGCCCGCGCCCGGGTAATTGGCCGCAATAAGATCGCCGCCCCGCAGGCTTATTGGCAACTGCCCAATGCCGGGTTCCACTCGGTGGGTGCGCTGAGCTACTTTTACTGGGCGCAGGATGATGTGGTGCTGGCGAAAAATGGCCGGCGTTATTTTGTCTGCGACGCCGAGCCGCATGGCATCGCGCTGATCCACGGCGATCAACTGTTGCCGGTGGCCCATTTCCTGGCCTTGGATAAACAGCAGGCGAACAATCCGTACCATCGCAACGTGGTTGAGGTGTGGAGTGATAGCAACGGCGATCACCATATTCAGCCTGGTGAAGTGCAGGTGCTTTCTACCGTGGCGGGTAAGCCTCTGCCGCAGCTGGCGGAGCAGAACGGCTCCATGTGGATGGCCGCCAACGGCGATATCTACCTGGTGACCCAGGCCAACAGCGTCATTGAGATTCCAGCGAAGCGTTTCCTGCCCAACGGCGACATCCAGTGGGACTTGGCCAAGGCCCATTATGCAGTTCCCGTGGTCTTGCGGCGCGCCGGCGCGCAGCTTTCCACAGGCGCTCGAATGGGCAACCTCGGCGTGCGGGTCAACGCCAAAGGGGATTTGTACGCCTGTGTCAACGCCACCGTGCCGTATTACACCCAGGCCCAAACCAAGGCCATGCACCATGGCATCGGGCATGACAATGTGTGCAACGCGGTGAAGTTCATGAAATTCGCCCCGGATGGCAAGCTGCTGTGGATGGCCGGGCGTAAGGCCGCCGGCCAGCCGGGCCACGGCCTGCTGCACCACTTCTGGGTGATCGCGGGACTGGTCGGGAACCGCTACGTGGCTGGCGATAGCGAATGGGGCCAGATGTATTTTTACACCCACGACGGCTTTTACGCCGGTTCAATTATGAATAACCCTGCCCAGGCACCCATGCCCGGCCCGTACACTTTCGGCAGTGAGACCGGTTCCGGTTTCGTGCGTTATTACCCGGCCAAGAACCAGGTCTGGGCGTATGTGGAAGGCATGGCTTACAAGGTCCTGGGCTTTGACCATGGAAGGGTAAAAGGTGCCAGCCGGCAGTGGGGCCGGGTGCGTCTGGGCCGGGTGTACAGATCAAAGTGGCAGCACGGCCCGGACCGCCGGCAGGTGCATCTGATGCTGGCACCGCTGTCCGCCCCGTGGAATCAGCCGGCGGCTTGGCGCAAGGTTCCAGCCAGGATGATGCGTCACAACGGCAAACCCCTGGCCCGCATTCAGGTGGCTTGGAATGCGCAATATTTGTGCGCCCGATTTAAGGTTTGGGACGCCAGGCCGCCGGTGAATGCCGCCCACTCGGCCCGGCTGGCTTTTAATGGCGGCGATTCGGTGGGCGTGGATTTGGGGCCGCTTGTGAAGAACCCGTCTAAGCCGGTGCGCGGTCAGGTGCGGATTCTGGCGGCGATGCTCGGCGGCAAGCCGCGGCTGGTGGCCTACAAGCCGCTAAGCCAACGGTTCCATCAACCGGTAAGTTATTTCACACCCGCCGGCGGCCATGTGCGCTTCGCGTTCGCCGGCTTCGTTCCGGGCGGACTGGTGCGGGAAAAACCGTGGGCCCATGGTTATGTGATGACGTTGGCCGTGCCGCGGAAGTTTCTCTCCGTACCGCTGCGTACCGGGTCCCGGCTGGCCATGGACGCGGAGGTGAATTTCTCCGGCTACACCAATACCGGCTTGCAGGTGGTGACGCGTAATTATTTATTCTCCCCGCAGAATGGCGTCACCACCATGATCGACGATATCCCCACGGAAGCCCGCCTGAATCCGCAGTGGTGGGGCGAGGCGGTGGTGAAGTAGATTCTGAACCCGCAACTTCTCCGACGGTGCGGAAAAGTTCTTAGCCGGCACATTTATGTGCCGCCGCCGCCCGATATCCATCGGGATTCCGACGCAGGCAGATGAGGAAAAAAAACGATGAAAAATAAACCGGTACGTATTGCGGTGGTGGGTTTAGGCCACGGCTGTGAGCACCTGGAGCATTACCGGGGCCGGGGCGACGTGGAAGTAGTGGGGCTGTGTGATCGCAGCGAAACTGTATTGCAACAAGCCGCCCAGCTCTACCAGACGCCGGGCGCGGCGTGCTTTAGCGATTACGGCCGGATGCTGCGGGAAACTTCGCCGGACGCGGTTTTCGTCATGACGCCGCCGGCTTTGCACGCGGCCATGACCATCGAGGCGCTCCAAGCCGGCTGCCATGTGTTCGTGGCCAAATCTTTATGCCGCACGCTGGAGGAGGGCGAAGCCATGCTGCGGGCCGGCCGACAGTCCGGCAAACATGTGGAGGTTGGCTTCCAGATGCATTACGCCCCGGTTTATCAGCACGTGCGTGGGCACCTGGCCGACCCCGAGGTCGGCGAATTGCGCGGGGCCTGGGTACAAAAATATTATCCCTCTTACTGGTTCGAGCCGGGCCACTGGCAAAACCGCGTGGAAACCATGGGCGGGGCGTTGTTGGACTGCGGCATCCATGAAATGGATATTCTTTTGTACCTGCTGCAGCGTCCCTGGGTGCGAACGTTCGTTTCCGGCCGACAGTTCCTGAGTGGTCCGGTGGAGCGGAACACGCCGGATGCGGCGGTGGTGTTGATTGATTTGGAAGGTGGGCCGCGGATTACGCTGGATTTTCTGGACAGCCGCGCCTACTGCTACGTGCGCACGGGCATCGTGGGGGCGGAAGGCAAATTCGAAATTGAACACTGGGAACCGAATGGTGCCGGCCACGTGCGTTTCCACGCCCATTCGCGTAGTAAAAATCCCAAGCGCATCTATACGCCGCCGTCGGACGCGAGCACCGGCCATATTGGCATATGGGAACAATCGCTGCATTTTCTTAACGTTTGCCGGGGAACCGCGCCGTCGCAGAGCACGCTGGAATCAGCGCTGGAAAGTCTGTCGCTGCAGATTGCCGTGGCCAAGGCGCTGCGGGAAGAGCGCTGGGTGCGGCGGGAAGAAATCACCCCACGCAAAGACTGGCGGTAGCCGAAAAAGGGAAAAGGAGTCAGGAACGAAACCGGGCCGCAAACAGTATCCGACGGCGATGGAAATTGCGGGGAGTGTCATGGTTTGTTCTTGCATGGCCGGACAGACGAGATTAGAATTAACTCTGTTCAGGCCTATTGTGGGCTTTTATCGGCCGAACCAGGCCGATGGATGCAGAAATTATTTTCACGTGTTTGGCACCGGTTTTCTATTGCATCGCCCGGCGGGAGAGGCTAGAATTTTTTCAGTTCACGCCCATTGTGGGATTGGCCGGCCGAAAGGCCGTGAACGGTTACAAATCAAAATGGTTGGCGGCCAGGCCCATTGTGGGCTTGAACGGTTACTGGAATGAAAGTGTATCACCGGGAAAGGTCGGATATAGCTACGCAACAGAGATCGTCTTGGGGGCCGTTGGCAGCGCCTGCCGGGCATTCGCCCGCTATCAATCTCGCTCCCGCCAAATGGGTGTGGTTTCCGTCGGGCCGATGTCTCCCCAACACCTTTATTTTGTTTCGGCGGCTCGTCGAACTCGAAGCAGATCCGGTGTGGATTCGCGGCTGGATCACCGCGGACAGCCGGTATTGCCTCACGGTGGATGGCGTGCGTATCCAATGGGGGCCGTCCCCGTGCGATCCACGGTGGCTGGAGGCAGACCCTGTCGACCTGAGCGGCAGGTTAACGAAGGGACGCCATGTGCTGGCCGTTCAAGTGCTTTATTATGGTACAGGCGACGGGACATATCCCATGGGGGCACCGGGATTCCTGGCGAAGTTCGATGTGAAAATGCCCGACGGAAGCCGACGGCAGATTGTCACCGACCGTTCCTGGCACGCGTTTCTAGATCGGGCGCATCGGCCCGGCATGTATAAGCGTTGGTTCCTGCGGGCGCTGCAGGAAGAATTTGACGCCCGCCGGCACCCGTTGGGGTGGGACCAGGCGGACTTTCGGGAAGATTCAGCATGGCTGCCGGCGATGGAGCTGCCGGGAAAACCAGACCAGCCTGCCATTTTCGCCGGTGGGCCGGAACACATGTTGAACACGTCGTCGACTCCATTTTCCGCGGCGGCCAAAGGGCAGGAACTACTTTGGCCGGTGCCGAGGTTACTGGCCCGGGCCCTTCCCCTCCCACGAGAGGAACTTGTCCCCGTCTCTCGGATGGCCGAGGCCGGCCGTGTTCGGTGGCTCCGGGATCCGGCGGATTGGTTCGAATCACGGGTGCCGGCCGCTATGAAAATCGTCCGGCAGGGCAATCTGGTGGCGGAACAGCCGTCCAGCGGCGACGCCGAATTCCGCCCCTCCGGCGGCCGGTGTACCGTCGCACCCACCGGTCGGCAGTGGGTTTTGCCGCCCACGCCCCATGGCGAAGGCATTTTTGCAACCTTCGAGTTTCACGAACAGATGGCGGGTTTCCCGCGCGTCGTTGTCGACGCCCCGGCGGACACGATCGTGGAACTATTATTTCAAGAGTCGCACGACCCACATCGCGGGCCGGCTTGGCTGGACACCCACTTTTTTCAATGGGCCAGGCTTATATGCCACGCCGGAATCAACACCTTCGAGGCGTTTGATTATGAATCCCTGCGTTGGATTCAAGTGCATGTCAGAAACGCGTCGCATCCCGTGCGCCTGCTGTGGGTGGGGATGCGCCGCCGGGTGTATCCTTGGCCGCACGCCGCCCAGGTGGACTGCCGGGAACCGCCCCTCAAGAAGCTCTTCGAGGCCTCCCTGAATACGCTCGCCAATAGCTGCTTGGACACACTGATGGATGGGGCAGGGCGGGAAAGGCAGCAGTACAGTGGCGACGGCGGACATCAGGCCCAGACTATCCGCTACGCCTACGGCGACAGCCGGCCGGCGGTCCGCTTTCTTACAACGTTCAGCCAGGGACTTACCGTGGACGGCTACTTTTTGGATTGCTGGCCCGCCTACGACCGCCTCGTGCGGCTGGCCCAGAGGCAAGTTGGTGCGACAGCATGGGGACCGCTGCTGGATCATGGTATTGGTTTCAACTTTAATGG
>JAJZCT010000144.1 GCA_021828925.1 Planctomycetota bacterium | reverse complement strand
TGCGGTCACCAATACCAGGGCCGGCGGAACCAGCACGCAAATCGTCGCCATTTTCATTTCAAAGGCCATGATTATTGCAACTCCAATTGGTGTTTATGGTCAAAGGAATACCGTCACGTCAATGCCAAAGGTGCAAAGATTCAACTATCGGGCCTAAGGCCAGGGCGGGCAGGAACGTCAAAGCGCCAATAAGCACCACCGTGGCGACCAGCCAGGCGGTAAACAGGGCGTCATGCGTCGGAAGCGTTCCGCTGGAAACAGGAATCTGCTTTTTTCTCGCCAGAGAGCCGGCCAGAGCCAGCGTCGGCACGATCAGAAAATAGCGCGATCCCCACATAAGAATGCCGCCGGCGATGTTGTAAAATGGCGTATTGGTGCCTAGTCCGGCGAAGGCGCTGCCGTTGTTATTTCCTACGGAACTCGCCCAGTAGAGAATTTCTGAAAAGCCGTGGGCACCGGGATTGGCCAATGCGCTGGTGCCCATAACGGTCACGCAGGCGATCGCTGCGGTCACCAATACCAGGGCCGGCGGAACCAGCACGCAAATCGTCGCCATTTTCATTTCAAAGGCTTCAATTTTCTTGCCCAGATATTCCGGCGTGCGGCCCACCATCAGCCCGGCAATAAACACTGCCACGATGACAAACATCAGCATGCCGTACAGGCCGGACCCCACACCGCCAAAAATCACTTCGCCCAGTTCCATCAGCCACATCGGCACTAATCCGCCCAATGGTGTATAGGAATCATGCATGGAGTTTACCGAGCCATTGGAAGCGGCGGTGGTGACCGTGGCCCAGATGGCGGAATCCGTTACGCCGAAACGTGTTTCCTTTCCCTCCATATTGCCGCCGGACATCAGGGCGGATGGGCGTTGATTCACACCCAAGGCGGCCAATTTTGGGTTGCCGGTATGTTCCGCCCACACACAGCCGACCATCAGCGGCACAAAGATGATCATCATGGCTGCAAAAATTGCCCAACCTTGGCGCGTGTCCCCCACCATGCGGCCAAAGGTGTAACACAGTGAGGCGGGAATCAGCAATATCGCCAGAACTTCCAGAAAATTACTTAAAGGATTGGGATTTTCAAACGGATGGGCTGAATTGACGCCGAAAAATCCGCCGCCGTTGGTGCCCAATTGTTTAATGGCAATTTGTGAGGCCGCCGGGCCTAAGGGCAGTATCTGGTGTTTCACCCATACGGTCTTATTTATTGTTTTGCCAACTGCATTCGTGCTGGATTGCACATAGCTCACCGGCTGAAGCAGCGGAACTTTTTTATACGGTGAAAACGTCTGCACCACTCCCTGGGAGACCAGAATCAATGCCAGAACAAACGATAGCGGCAGGAGGATGTAAAGCGTACTACGCACCAGATCCACCCAGAAATTCCCGATGTTGTCAGTCTGTTTGCCGCGGATACCGCGGATCAGCGCTACCAGCACCGCCATGCCGGTGGCCGCTGAGACAAAATTTTGTACGGTCAGAGCCAGCATTTGCGTCAGATAGCTCATGGTGGTTTCGCCGTTGTAGCTCTGCCAGTTGGTGTTGCTGATAAAGCTGATCGCGGTATTCCAAGCCAGATCGGGGGATACCGCCCCCAGATGTTCCGGATTCAGCGGTAAAAATCCCTGCAATCGCTGCAGCGCATAAACCGCCACTCCGCCCAGCAGATTAAACAGCAGCAACGCCACGGCATAGGTTTTCCACGTCATCGGCTGATCGGACTTGATTCCCGCCGCCCGATACGTTAGCCGTTCCAGCCAACCCAGCGGTTTATCCAGCCCGCACGACTGTCCCTCATAAACCCGCGCCATAAATGCCCCAAGCGGTTTAACCAGCGCGCAGAGCACCAGCAGAAATACTCCCATTTGGATCCACGTGTTAGGCGTCATTAAAACTTCTCCGGAAAAAGCATTGCGATAATCAGGTAAATCAGAATCGCTCCCGCCAGCACCAAGCCGATGAAATCCATAATACTCATCATCGATCTCCTAAATATTCACATAGCTTCACCAGTAGCCATGTAAGAATGGCCAGTAAAATCATGGCTCCGAGGTATAACATGTCCATGAGCAAACTCCTTTTCAGGCACGCGCCTTTCGCGTTGCATACCTGTAAAGGTATCCGGAGCGATATCAAGATGCTGTAAAAATACAGGTCAAAGATGTAAAGATTTTGTAAAACTTTATAGCGCGCCGCACCGGCACGGGATGCACCGGGACGCTGGATGGCGGCTTTCAATCACGGCATTCTACCGCTGTTTGTTCGCGGGTGGACGGATTAAAAATAATCTCCCCTCGGCGGCACCAAGGGAAATCTGCAATCCCGGCATTCCGGGACTGGCGTCCACAACGGGTATCTCTTTACCCGTCTTCGGATTAAGCTCGGTGATGTTGTGACGCGGGGCGGCGAACTCCACCGTCGGCCAGGCGCTGTAACAATAACTGTAGTTATTCAGCAACACGGCGATTCTGCCGTCGCTGTGTTTGAAAACCCCGATCAGATAATCTCCCGGGGTCAGGCTTTTGAGCGGTGATGCGCGGAGAACGGCTGCCGGATTGGTGCCAGGCGAAATCCGGTACACAGCCTCGCTGGTCAACTGCATCAGTGTCGGCCCCAGATGTTTCAAACGGGCATTAATGCTGCGTGCCTGACGATAGTGGCGTGTGGGTTTGCCGTCCGCGCTGATCAAGGCACCCCCGCGACGAAACACTGGGCCTGCGGGAGTCCAGTAACAGAAATAAAGCACCCCTTTTGCCCCATACGCAAGGGACGTGTAGATTTGCCAACGTATCTGAGCC
The DNA here is from genome assembly GCA_021828925.1 of Planctomycetota bacterium. The sequence continues at coordinate 4,970 of JAJZCT010000144.1, read as the reverse complement.
TCGGTGGGATCGCTGAAGGGACCAAAGGGCATGGCATTGAAAAAATTCCAGAAGGGAATATTTTGCCGCAGCGCATATTTACGTAATATGGCGAGATTGGAGCAGTACCCGGGTCTTCCATCCACGTGGGGTTTCATCATCGGGTAGTAGTCCACGCAAAGCACATCCGGGTTTACTTCCCGCACATATCGCTTGACATATTGTTCGTAGGTGGGCGTTCCCAATTGTGCGGGGCTGGCATACGCCGGAAGCAGGTTGACGAATCCCAGCTTTCCCGCGCGTACTCGGCGCAGATGATTAACCATGTATCGAAGGCTGGGAAACATGCGCGCATTGGGTTCGTCGTGAAGTGTATATCCCCAGCACGCCGGATAATTCGGAAATTTATCCGCTTGCCTGATCGCATGAATATCCGCAGCGCCCTGTACCGCACCCTCCTCATAACCCGGTAAGAACACCAGCGCCTTCAACCCGTATTTCTGACACAAGTCCAATTGTTGGCGATCTGTTGCGGGTGTATTGGCTCCAAAACTTCCCAAGGCCACCGTGAAGTTGGCCGCCGCAAGTTGGGCATAATGCGCTTCCATTTCCGCGCCGGCCGGCGGATCCACCCAGAAGCTGATGCAGAATCGATCCTGCTTAAATCGCACGGGCGGCGTGGAAAGCGATGCTCGCCGTTTCTTTGAATTGCGGGACAATAACGCCATTGTCGCCAATGACGACAGGAGGAAGTGGCGCCGTCCGCTTGCGGAATATCCTTCATCTTCAATTCCCGATGGGTGGCTGTGCGGATTATCCATTTAATAAATCTCCTGACAGATGCGTGCCACGTGTCGCTCCGCAATTGCGCTAAATTTACGTCATGTCGTCAAGAACCGGCGGTAAGGCCAGATAGCCATGGCGTAGCACATCAGATGATTTTAACCGCCGTGGCATCAAAATGCTGTAAAGGTAGAGACTGAGAATAAAGGCATTCGTAAAAGTTGTCAGTGCTGCAGGCCGGGTATCGGTATCGGCTATAGGCAGATGTTCGCTATACGCTGCGGGCTTTTTTTAATGCAAGGTTCGGACAATTTGGATAATGACGATCACTAACATCACGATGACATAAATACGCAAGGCCCAGAGGAGAACTTTTAAAGCCGGTGAGAACTTACGCCGCCCGAAACGCGTGCGCTGCTTGAAAGCCACAAGCTGATCTTCTTCCAAGAGAGAACGCACTACATCATGGCGTTGAGAAAGCTCCGTGCTTTTCACGTTTTGATTATCAGGTTTTAGATTGGTGTTCATGGTGCAAAATCCTTAGGAGAGCAATTTGGGAAACACAGTGCTTACACCATAACCCAGGCCCGCGATAATCAGCAGCACCGTCACGGTAATGCCCGCGATATTAAGCCATAGGCCATTGACACTTTCACCCATCACTTCACGATCATTGACCAGCAGCAGCAGAAAAAGCAACGCCGGCGGCATCGCCAGCACCGCGATGACGTTGACGATCAGCACAACAAACTCCAAGGGGGCATGGGGAATTAAGACAATCGCCCCTGCGGCGATCGCCGAACCAAGCAGTGCGAGATAAAATGGCCACGCCTCTTTGAGGCTACGATTGAGACTATGGGCATGGTGCATAACTTCACCAAAGGCATAGCCGGATGACGTGGAGATGCTGATGGCCGCCACCAGGCCCGCTTCCACAAGGCCCAAGGCAAAGAGAGTTGAACCAAGCTTGCCGACGTAGGGCTGCAAGGCCTGGGCAAACTGAGCTCCTTGATAATTTTCCGTGCTGATCCCATGCGTATAAAGCGGGACTGTGGCCAACACCACAGCTATACCAAATAAGGCCGCCAGAAGTGTCCCAATGGATGTGTCCCACCGCCCAAATCCTACATCCGCGGGCTGCATCCCTTTATCGGTGGTGGCCCCCTGCTGAAAAAACAGCATCCAAGGCGTGACGGTAGCACCGATATCGGCCATCATCAGAAGAATATTTTGTGAACCCAGGCCGCCGGGTAACGGGCCAAAGGTAATAAACGCATGTCCCACCGCAGGCCAGTCGGGATGGGTCATCAGCGCTACCGGAACAAACAGTCCGTTGAACAGGGCAAGGCCAAGCAGGATGCGTTCCCATGTCCAATAGCGATGCGTCATGGTGACCGCCAGAATAAGCGCAATGGCCCCGCCCACTGCCACCAGCGGCGGCACCCCAAAATAACCCAACCCGGCGCGGATTCCGATGAATTCCGTTACAAGCGTGAGAAAATTTCCCAGCATCAGATCCGCCATGGAAAAAAAGCCCCAGAAAGGACCGAATCGGTCAAATATTAATTCGGCATGACCCCGATGAGTCACTGAACCCAGGCGCACGGTCATTTCCTGAACAATCCAGCCCGCCATAAACGTTACGAGGATAAACGGAAGAAAAAATCCGATACCGAATTGCGATCCGGTGGCGGCATAGGACAACATGCTCGGGGCGTCATTTTCTCCCAGGAATACCAGAACTCCGGGCCCGGCCAGCAGCCATAAAAGCCGCATCCAGCGCCAAGGCTTATGTTGTTGTGCAAGGCTGCGGGCCTTGGCGACAGCCAGGCGATCACGCGCCCGGGAAATATCCTCCCCCGTCAGAGGATCAGCGCAATTGCCCGGGTGTGCCGGCGAGCCTCCAGATGAGGCAGGCGAAGCGATAAATTCGGATTCACTTGATTCTGAACTTTGATTCATTCCGCTCATATTTAGAAAGCACTTTCAATCGCTTTTATCCCGTTGCAAACACATTTTAAATCCTCCATCACCGCGCCATTGCAACCGCCACGCACCACGAACGCCCCTGGAACACCATTGCGGCGATTCAGTCGGCGGATGAGGACGGTCGGTCCGCAATCCCATGGTTTAACTATATACGATGCCGCCACCCCGTTGTCAAGCTATAGTTTGAGTGCTCATGCCTTATACTTTGACTACTCAAACTATGCTATTCGAATGGCCCGCTTGCTTTTCGTGCGGCAATCACGGATCATACACTGGACGCTTGTGCGAGCGGGATTTTGGGTTTATGGACTTCCACGCATGGCCAGCAGAACCATCGAAAATTACCTCAAGCAACTGTGGCTGCAACAGCAGGAGTCGCGCGGCAAGTATGTATCGATGGGAAAGCTGGCGGCCCTCGTGGGTGTAACCGCCGGAACCGCCACCACCATGGTCAAGGCCATTGCGGATTCCGGTCTGGCAAAATATACCCCGCGCGCCGGCGTGCGGCTTACCCGGGCCGGCGAGCAACTGGCGCTACACGTTTTGCGCCGTCACCGTCTGCTGGAGTTGTTTCTCGTTGAGGTTCTGGGAATTGACTGGTCGGACGCGCACGGCGAAGCGGAGGAACTCGAGCACGTCATTTCTGAAACGGTTCTGGCGCGTATGGATTTATTACTGGGACACCCGTCGGTGGATCCACACGGTGATCCTATTCCCTCGTCTGCCGGAAAAGTGGAGGCCCCGGAATTATGCAGCTTGGCCGAATTACAGACCGGCAGTAGAACCGTGATTGTCAGGATTATGGATCAAAGCTCCGAATTTTTGCGATTTGCGCAAACCAGCGGCTTGGTACCCAAGGCCGCTGTGATTATTGAACACAACAACCCCCAGGCCGGTGCCATTTCCGCACGGCCGAATGGTCAACAACCAGTGATACTGTCCATGACGGCGGCGGCGAAATTTCTGGTGCGGCCTTGTGCTGCCACGGGCAAGAGACGCGGAAAACGATCGTGACCGGCCGTCACGTAGGTCATCAGCTCCATGCGGCAGCGTTGAGTTTGCCGCGAAATGTGATCCGCAATCATGATGCGATCCATCCGTGGCGCATAATGCGGTGCGTGCCCAGCGGGCATGCGGACTTTCTCCGCGGGGGTATTTCGCATCCAGCCGCGACGCTTTCGCGTCGGGCTACTGTCCATCACTGCTGCGTAATGGAGGGCCGATACAAGCTGGTGCTGAAGGCTTTTTTATATTCCGTCCAGGTGGAATCTTCAGTTGGCGCGGCGACGGCATCGAGGGCCATTTGTGTTTTAGCATCCAAGTTATCAATTAGATTGACCAGAATGGCCTCCGGGGTTTTGGGTAGAACGGCGGCACCAAATTCCGGTAAACCATGGTGCGAAAGGATAATGTGCTGCAGGACCATTAACAAGTCCTGCCGAAACGGCCGCCCCTGTTTTTCAGATAGCACCGCCGCCCGCTGATTAATCCACAGCGTTCCCAAGGCAATATGGCCCACGAGCTTACCCATATCGGTGTAATCAAACATGAACTCATAAGAAAGTTCCGCGGTTTTTCCAATGTCATGAAGGAACAGCCCGGCGAGAATCAGGTCCTGGTCAATATCCGGATAGCGCGGGCAGATTACCACTGAAAGTTCAAGCAAGCTTAGCGTATGTTCCAGTAATCCGCCCAGCCAGGCGTGGTGCATGGATTGCGCTGCCGGCGCGAGACTGAACCGCGTCATGAATTCTTTATCATCAAGGAAACTATGGACCAATGCGGTAAGATCTTTGTCTTTAATGCCGGATAATATTTCCCGAAGTCTCGCCGCCATGGTCGGAATATTTTTCTGGGTCTTTTTTATAAAGTGGCCCAGATCCAGCTTATTGGTATCTGTGATCGGGACAACGCTTTCAGCCACCAGTTGGAGATGGCCCTGATAACTTTCCACGCGCCCACGCACGTGCACAAAACCCTTGGCAGGAAGTTTTTCGTAAACGTCCTTGGATATATTCCACATCCGACAATGCACTTCGCCGGTGGCGTCAGCGCACGTGGCCTTAAGATACAGCTTATTGCTGACGGTATTACCCATTTGTTTGCCGGAGATCAGAAAAGGCTGATCAATCACATCCCCCTCACGCATTTGTGCTACACCAATTCTGGCCATGATATTTTCAACTCCTGCGGAACCATTCCATCGACACACGCAAGAA
>JAJZCT010000143.1 GCA_021828925.1 Planctomycetota bacterium | reverse complement strand
AGGATAAAAGCCTGGTTTGCGTGGGACCTCGCCTCGTGGATGCCCGCGATGATGCCCGCTTTGATGAAGCCATGCGCTTAATTGTGGCCAGCGAAAAACGCACCATCAGTTTTTACAGCCGATATGCCGCAGTAGCGGCCAATGGGCAGGTGAAGTCGCTCTTTGAGCAGCTTTACCGTGAAGGACTCCAACGGGTTAAGGTGCTGCGTGAGTTGTTTTCCACCGCCGGCAAGCCGATTACTGAAGCGTGCCCGATTCAATAAAAACAGAATCGTATTAATTTGGCTATCAAAAAATTCGTAAACCCCGTAAAATGATTCTCAGGTTTGTGTTGCGTTGTTTTGTTGTCCATTGGGTTTTCTGTCCGTGGCAGAGCTTTTCTTATACGTGTTGCAAGGCCCAGATAAGGGCCGGCAATTTGACTTTAGTGCCAATGAACCGGTGTTATTGGGCCGGGCCAGCGAACAGGTGCCCTTGGCGGATCTGACTGTATCCCGCCGCCATGCGCGATTGGAATGGAGCGATAACTCCTGGGTGCTTTATGATGAGGGCGGGGCCAATGGCGTATTTGTCAACGGCGTGCGGATCAATAAATCCTCGAAACTTAAGGTCGGTGATCAGATTCGCCTGGGCTCAACCCTGATGGTCTTCGGAGCACCGGTCCATAGTGTGAATCTGGCATCCAGCGATGAAGTCGATGCCGCCCCTGAAGGCAATCCCGGCGATTCCTCCATTATCAGCACCGTTCCCAGCAGTGATGATTCGGTCATTCTCGCGGCACCGGAACCCTCGCAGGTGGCCATGGCCCACTTCCGCGTGCTTTTACAAATTTCCAGCGCCATCGCCAGTGTCTTTGATCAGCAGCAACTCCTTAACAAAGTGATGGATCTGGTATTTGAACAACTGCGGGCCGACCGGGGATTTATCGGCCTGCTGGACCCGGAATCCGGACAGGTTGTTCCCGTGGTTGTGCGCTATCGTGATGAAGAACAAGTGGGGAAAATTGCGGTCAGCCAAACGATTATTCGCCATGTGCTGGCGAAAAATGAGGGTGTACTTTCCAGTAATGCCATGACCGATCAGCGATTCCTTAAAGGCAAGTCGGTTCATAATATGGCCATCCGCTCGGCCATTTGTGTCCCCATTAAGGGTCGCGAAAAACAACTGGGCGTTTTGCATATCGACTCCAGCGTGGCCAATTATTCCTATACGCCGGACCAGTTGCGGCTTTTGACCGCCATTGGATTGCAAACGGGATTAGCGATTGAAATTGCCCAGCTTTATCATGAGAATGTACAGCAGGAACGCTTGGCGGCCACGGGGCAAACGGTCGCTTCTTTATCGCATTCCATTAAAAACATTCTTCAGGGCATGCGCGGGGGTGCCGATGTGGTGGATATGGGCTTAAAGAGCAGCGATATTGCCCAAATCCGCATGGGGTGGGGAATTCTGCAACGCAATTTGGATAAAGTACAGGCGCTGACAATGAATATGCTGGCGTACAGCAAGCCGCGCACGCCAAGCTTTGAATTGACCAATCTGGCGTATGTGCTGGGCGAATGCCTGGAGCTGATGACCACGCAGGCCCATGACAAGAAAGTCACGCTGCTGACGGAAATAAATAAAGATCAACCGCCGGTTCCGGCCGATGCCGACGGTATCCATCAGGCGGTACTGAATCTTTTAACCAATGCGCTGGACGCGGTCGAATCGGGTCGCGGCGTGATTACACTTACCAGCGATGTTGACGCGGCGGGCCAGAACGCCATTATTGAAGTGCAGGATAATGGCGTGGGCATTTCGCCGAAAAATCTCAAGCAGATTTTCCAGCCCTTCTATTCCACCAAAGGACAAAAAGGCACGGGGCTGGGATTGGCGGTAACCAAAAAAATCGTCGATGAGCATGGCGGAAAAATTGAGGCCACCTCGCGCGTCGGCGGCGGCACCACCTTCCGCATAACCTTGCCGCTGAATAACCATAAACTTGCTGATTCTGATGGCACCATGGGCCCAAGAAGCTGATTTTTACAGCACCTCAGGCGCTGCCTATATTTTAGCTAACTTCGTGTGGCAGGCGGGAAATGCCGCATTCAAGCGCGCTACCAGATGAGAGAGCACCGGGTTTTCACTTTCGGCGTGGCCCAGCATAATGACCGCTACATCCGCGGCTTGAAATGCCAGTTGATCATGATGTTTGAGTTCACCGGTGATAATACAATCAATTGCCGCAGCGCCTTGCAGCGGCAACGTGCCGCAACTGCCGGCCATGATTCCCACAGTTTTAATGCGCCGGTTTTCTGCACCCCTCACGTGCAGGGATTTTAAGCCCAGCATCTTTTTGCAGCGGCGGCCCAGAGTTTTCAGTGTTTCTCCGCCACTGATATCCGCGATGCGGCCCATGCCGGGTTCCGTTTTTTCCCCCTCCATGACCAGCAGGTCAAAGGCGGGTTCTTCATACGGATGCGCGCGGCGCAAAGCCGCGATTACAGCCGGCACGCAGGATTCCGGAACAATGGTTTCAAAACGAATTTCCCGCACAAATTCCAGGCGGCCACTGACGCCAACCGCCGGCGAGGTGGAGGTGTCCCCGAAGAAGGTGCCGGTGCCCGGCGTACGAAAACTGCATTGCGTATAGCGGCTGAATGTACCAATTTTTCCTGCACCCGCATCAAAGACCGCCGATGCCACTTCCTCCACATGATTCTCCGGCACAAATACCACAAGCTTAAGATGTTTCTCGGCGGGCGGTCGCAACATAAGCGATCCACGCGGCGATAAACCCAGCGCCTGCGCCAACACATCATTGGTACCACCATGAGCCACATCCAAAGCAGTGTGCGGGCTGTAAATCCAGATTTTATTTTGTGCCAATTCCACAGCCAGGTCGGCCGGCGTATCCCCTTGCACACATAACCGGTCAAGCGGTTTGAAGATCGGAGGATGATAGCAGATCAGCAGGTCAATTTTCTGAGTCAGGCATTGATCGCGCACGGCCGGAGTTAAATCCAAGGCGATGAGAATATGCCGAATCTTCTGGCGTTCACGTATCTCTCTGCGGGGGCCAACCAGCAGTCCAACCTTGTCCCAAGGCTCGGCAAAATGCCCCGGAATAGCGGTATCGAGATAATCCAGAATAGTTTGCAGAGTGGCGATGCTGTTGAAAGCGACTACATGGCCTGCCGTCGCGGGCACGGAAGCACGTTGGGCCGACACTCGTTTTCCGGTCTTCGGAGATTTAACGCGCTGGGCCATGGCTCTGCTCCTGAATAAAGGCATTGTACACGTTAGCCAGACGTTGGGTCAGCACCCCCGGTCTTCCATCGGCTACGGTGTGCCCCTCAATATGTGTTACAGGCATTACACCCATTATAGCGTTGGTCAGAAATATTTCTTTAGCGGAAAGCACATCATGGATGGTCATCATTTTTTCCGTAGCGGAAATACCATTTTCCGCACACAGTCGCAGAACGTGTTTGCGGGTTATTCCCGGCAGTGCCAGGCGCGGCGCAAAACTCCCTGTATTACCATCCACCGACGGAGCCACCGGTATCGGAAATCGGCTCGGCGGCGTGGCAAAAGTACCATCCGCAAAACCAATAAAGATATTACTGACACACGCTTCGGCTAACATTTTATCCGCGTTGGTAAACCAGAGCGCCTCGCCGGCATGAACCTCGCGGGCTTCACGCAAAGCCAAAAGGCGATCCATGTAGCTGGTGGTTTTATGCCCGGTAAGCGGTCCCAGCGGATTTTGCGCATATTGAGAAATAATCACGGCCATGCCGTTTTCATACAAAGCTGCCGGATAGGGTTCAAAGGGAATTGCCGTGAGCATCGTGGTTAATTGCGGGTCCGTGTTTTCTCTGGTGTCGCCGCGGGTAACGGTGATGCGTACACGGGCGTCGCGAATATTATGCAGTTCAAGCAAATCCGCGATCCATCCGTTGACAATAACCGGATCAAGTTGAATATCCAGACCAAGACACTGACCACTTTCGCTAAGCCGTTGCAGATGGTCCGCGAGATTTAACGCGGTGCCGTTGAGCACTCTCAGGGTTTCAAAGAGCCCCGCCCCATGAAGTAATCCGGCATCGAAGGAGGAAATGTTCGCATCTTCCACCGGTGTAATGTGCCCGTTAAGTACGACATAATCCGTCATAAATTCGCTCGCTTGTCTTTATTTACACTATCACGTTGGCCAGCATTCGGAAAGCCGCAGGAACTCATCCGGTGCAAGAGCCTCTGATCGGCGGGACGGGTCAAAGTTCATGGCCCGTAGTTTTTCCAGCACCTGCCCTGCCATGGGGGCATCAAAGGAATGGCGGATGGCATTGCTGATATTTTGCCGCCGGTGCGAAAACAGGTTGGATACTGTGCACTGCAATCGCCGCACATCTCCGATACGTCGGAGTTTTTCCGTACTGGGGATAATTCGCACCAATGCTGACCTTACTTTTGGCGGCGGCCAGAACGCTCCCGGCGCAATATTGGCCAGTACTTCCACCTCCGCCATTAGCGCAATTAATACAGATAGCGATCCGTAATGTTCCGTACCCGGAAGCGCTCGCATGCGCTGCCCGACTTCCCACTGAACGGTAAACACCAGCCGTTCGAAACACACAGGGGCGGCGGCACAATTTCCCGAGTTAAAGGCACATTGGGCCGCCAGGATATCGATAATCAAGGGACTGGCGACATTATAAGGCAGGTTGGAAACAAGCTTTACAGAACCGATGGATCCCACGGGCTTTAATGCCAGCAATGCCTGAATTACCAAATTATTCAGGCAATGTTTGCCGGCCAGCACATCGCCGGGCATCCACTGTACATTGGCCAATTTCTCCCAATAGTGACTGGCCGCCGCCAATAACGGAGCATCAACGTCTACCGCCAAAACCGCTGTAACCAGCGGCGCGATTCGCGATGTCAGGTTTCCCGGGCCGGGGCCTACTTCGAGAATAATATCATGGCAATCAAGTGCGGCGGCGGCAATGATCTGATCTAATATCCGCTGATCCATCATAAAGTGCTGACCAAGGCGACGCGTAGGACGCTTGCCCGCCGCAGTGAGTATGTCTTCAATTTCTTTTCGTTGCATCAGTGGATTCCAGATCGCGGGGTCGCCAGAATGGCCAGGGCATGGCCTTGCGTGCTAAGGCTCGGGCACAAGCTCAAAAGTCAGCGCTGCGGGCTGTGCATGGCCTGTAGCATCCACCGACGGCCCGCGAACGACCAGCTTGTCGATCACCAGTTTGCGATGATTGAGTCGCAATTCCGTCGGGAAGGGCTTGCCTGAAAATATGGCCGCAACCGACTGAACAATTTGCGGCGTAGCGAGCCGGGCATACTGCGGGCCGGCATACACATCAATAATTTTTTCCACCACCGGTGCCAGGCGCGGCAAGAACGTTTTCAAACGATCCGTCAACAGCGAAGGAGGTAACGGCACATCGCCTACGTGTAAAGAATTAATGGTTATACGCGCCAGAGGTGGAGCGCCCGCCGTGGAAATTAATCGCACATTCACCCCCGCGCTGGCCACAGGATGGCCCGGTAGTTGGCTATCGCGCGCGGCAAAGGTAATTTGATTATCGGTAAACCGGACAAACGGATCCGTTAAGCCGCCCGGGTTGTGCCGAGTTTTCGATTTTTTGTCCACGCCATAGGCTACTGCCAACAGGCTGTTGATTTCGTGCTCGCTGATGGTCCAGGTAATGGTACCCGGATCAGGCTTGCGCAATTTATTTCTCAAGGCCATCAAGGACGCTTGAGCATGATCAGCCTGATTATAAACCGCATCATCCATCGTATGAATTGGCCGATACCAGGACGGTGGAAGAATTATCAGAGCTATGACGGCGGCGAAAATCACGACGATCAGAACCAGTACGGCCAATATCCAGGCTGTACTGGATTTAGGCCGGTAGCGCCTGCCTGAAAACAAAGAGCGGTGGTGCCCTCGCCCGGAAGCGGGTGTTGGGGTCATAAAAGTCTCCAAGTCATGACGCACCAACCGCTTCCCGCGATGAGGTTGAATACGGTTTTGGAAGCGTTACGTGCATGGAGTCATGCAAATGCAGCTTTTGAAATGCACCAGCGTTTAGTTCAATAGCGTAGCGGATCGGCTGCCCGCTGGGATAAAGTTTTTTACCGTGATCCGGCGGCATGAAGTCGTGCCGCACGATGACGCCCTGTTGATTCAGAAATATTAAATCCAGCGGGATCAAGGTATGTTTCATCCAGAAAGTTTGCGGACCGTTGTGTGGAAAGACGAACAACATGCCGCAGTTGTCAGGCATTTTACGAATATACATCAGGCCGCGCTCGCGCGTGCGCGGTGATGCCGCCACCCAGAGCTTGACGGTTTTATTTCCCAGTACCACGCTGACGCGCGGAAGCTTGGGATATTGAGCCGCCTCGCCACGCACCCCGTGATCTTGCCCCGCGAAAAAGGCCGCAACCAGCACGATTGCCAATAGGATGGCAATGGCCCCGTAGCGCACCAGTCGTCGAGCGTCCGGACACTCGTTAAGCGTTTCATTGGGTTTCATTACCTGCATCCTGATAACCACTGCCCATCTTAGATATTGTAGCGTGGAGGAGACTTTTTTGCAGATGAAACAGGCGATAATCCGGTTACTTAGTTGGCGGGAATAATATTAGACACTCGCAGGCCCTTTTGCGGGATGGACGCAACGTGTCCATCGCAAAATGCGGCATTGGCGTCGCCAGTAGTAGGGGAATACGAATTATGGCGATAGCGCAGGCCCTGATGATTAATAATGGCTGTCGTAGCATCAGTATTGCCCGGATTGACTGGAATAACCGTGGAACTCGTATAGCTACCGTACTGCCAGGATAATTGGCTGGGCGTCCACGTAAATAAAAAGGAGGCACAGTTGCCGCCGGGAAAACTCTGATTGGTATCACCGATCTCAATAATCTGCGCCGGGTCAGGTATGGCGCTGTAATGGAGGCTTTGATTGAGGGCCATGCCGGTAATGGGATTGGTAATTGGAGTCAGAAACACATTGGGATTGGCCGCATAATTAAGGCCCCACTTCGCAGTCATGGGCTGCTGCCGATCCGGGCACCAGAATATGGAGTCCCATTTATCTGCTAAATCAGGAGGAATATTTTCGCCAATCACGCCATTGTTAGCCGCCGTCACGGGCGGCCCAACTAAAAGGTAAAAATCCAGATTCGCCCACTCGCCAAAATATGAATTAAATCCGCTTACCGAAAAATCCGGATTGCCATAAGTTCCATAAGGTAATACCCCCTGCGACTGATTGATATACAGCAATGTAATCTGCCCCAAACTGCGCAGACTCGCTGCACAGGCCGCCGTACGCGCCAATTCCCGCGCTCGTGAAATTGCCGGGAGCAATATGGAAATCAGAATCACAATAATCAACAACACTACGAGCATTTCTATAAGGGAAAAGCCATGGAGGTTTTGACGCCTGACTCCGTCCGCCCTGGCGCGGGTTAATATCCTGCCATGTGGGATACCACTGCGTTGGTAATTGTTCGACATCATGAAGCCTCGCATGCAGCTTGCACCCGGCCAATAACACTGGCCGTCAGCGCAGCAGTACACATGTCCTATCGGCTAACATCAGGAAACTATTCAGGCCATATTATTTTTGGGACGTTGGCAGAGCGTGGGTTGGCACGTTATCGGGCTGATTTACGGATACGCCCCGCATTATCCGCCAGAACCGATAACTAATAATCGGTCAATGATTTCGGAGGGAAGGCCGCACGAAGAGCGTTAAGCACCGCC
>JAJZCT010000142.1 GCA_021828925.1 Planctomycetota bacterium | reverse complement strand
CAGCAGCCCCGATTCCAAACCACGGGTGCTGATATTTGACACCACGCTGCGCGATGGCGAGCAGTCGCCCGGAGCGTCATTGAATCTGCCGGAAAAGCTGGAAATTGCCCACGCCCTTGAAAATCTGGGTGTCGATATCATTGAGGCGGGCTTTCCGATTACCAGTCCCGGCGATTTTGATGCCGTCAGCGCGGTGGCGTCCGAAATAACAAGTTCCACGGTGGCCGGACTCGCCCGCTGCACCGAGCGCGACGTGCGCCGCGCCGGCGAAGCGGTGCGTAAAGCGGCCCGGGGCCGCATTCATATTTTTCTGGCGACCAGCAAGATCCATCGTGAATTCAAACTCAAGAAGGCCAAAGAGGAAATTATCCGCCTGACCATCGAAAACGTGAAATTGGCGAGAGAGTATGTTTCCGATGTGGAATTTTCCCCGGAAGATGCCAGTCGCACGGAATTGGACTATCTTGCGGAAGTGGTTCATGCCGCCATTGAAGCCGGCGCGACAACCATCAACTGCCCGGATACAGTGGGCAACGCAACTCCGGGCGAATACCAGGCGATGTTTGAATATCTCATTGCCCATGTGCCGGGGGCTAAAAATGTGATTTTCAGTTCGCACTGCCACAATGATTTGGGCCTGGCGGTGGCCAATTCACTTGCGGCGGTGACCGGTGGAGCGCGGCAGATTGAATGCACCATTAACGGCATTGGGGAACGGGCGGGTAATGCCGCGCTGGAAGAAGTGGTCATGGCCATGCGGACGCGCCCGGATCAGTATCCGTTCACAACCTGCATTAACACACGGCGGCTGGTACCCTGCTCACGGCTGGTCAGCAGCTTGACCGGCCTGCATGTACAGCGCAACAAGGCCATCGTGGGCGAGAATGCCTTTGCCCACGAAGCCGGAATTCATCAGGATGGCATTCTCAAAGAGCGCAGCACCTATGAGATTATGACGCCCGCCGATGTCGGTTGGGTGCAGAACAAACTGGTATTGGGCAAACACAGCGGCCGTCACGCATTTCGCCAGCGCCTGGAAGAATTGGGCCACCGCCTGGATGAAGCGGCATTGGATCGGGCGTTTGCGGCCTTTAAGGTGCTTTGCGACAAGAAAAAAGAAATTTACGATGAAGATCTTGAAGCGCTGGTGGATGAACAGTTGAAAACCGATCGCGAATTATTCCAGCTCAAGAGCCTGCAGGTCATGGCCGGCACGCATGGCGTGGCCACGGCCACGGTAACGCTTATGGACAGCAGCGGAGCGGAAATTACCGATGCCGCCACTGGAGATGGTCCGGTGGATGCCATGTTTGCAACGATCCAGCGGTTAACCAAAATCAGTGCGCGCCTGGATTCGTTTCAGGTGCGCAGCATTACCGGAGGACGTGAAGCGCAGGGCGAGGTAACTGTGGAACTCACACACAGTGATCGCAAGGTGCGCGGGCGCGGATTCAGCACCGATATTCTCGAAGCCTCCGCCAAAGCCTATTTGGCCGCGATCAATCGCATCCGCACGATGAACCAGCGAACCGTCGGGCAAGCATCGTCACTGGAAGTGTAAGGCAATTATATTCGCAGAGAATGGATATGCAGACCGTCAACGCCAAAGCGATTTCAGAGTATCCATGGTTTATCCGGCTGTTTTTCTGGAAGCAGAAAAACAAGTATGGGCGTGTGCTGGATCCGGGGCTGCTTTGGGGGCGATCACCCTGGGTTTTCGCGAGCGTTGCCCTGTTATATGGCGCATTGGACCGGCGGCATTCACCGCTGCCGCCGGCACTGCGTTCACTGGTAACCGTGCGCGTATCGCAGATTAACCATTGCGCGTTTTGTGTGGATATCAATTCCGCCACACTGGCCAAACGCGGTGTGGGTATGGACAAAATTGACGCATTGCAGGATTGGCGAAACAGCCGCCTCTTTTCACCCCAAGAGCTTCTGGCTTTGGAGTATGCCGAGGCCATGACGCTTAATTCGGTCGATGATGCGCTGCGCGAGCGTCTGAAACAGCAATTCGACGCGGATACCATTGTGGAACTTACGGGCCTGATTGCGTTTCAAAATCTTTCCTCCAAATTCAATTCCGCGCTGGATATTCCGTCGCAGGGATTCTGTAAGCGGCCCGGCTGATGCATACACACCGGAGTTCGGCTAACCGCCGCAGGCTTTGAATCCATGGTGTATACTGTCGGCATGAACGCACAGGGAAACTCTCATTCGGTTTTGCAGGCACTTGAGGCGGTGCCGGTCCAGGCGATCGAGAAATTGGCGGAACTTTATGAACTGCTGGATCAGGATATTGCGCAACGCCAACCGATATGCAACACCAGCGGGCGATGTTGCCGGTTTGAGCAGTGGGGACACCGGTTATATGTCAGCACACTGGAATTGGCCCACTTTCGGCACATGATACAAATCAGTACCCAGGCACAGCCAGTGGCGAATACCAGCCGCAGCGCAATAAGCTTTCCGCTGCCGCTGTATGCGGAAAACGGCACATTCAATCCGGGATGCCCGTGGCAAATTGAGGGATTATGCACAGCACGATCCGCCCGTCCGCTGGGGTGCCGAATTTACTTCTGCGATACCACCGCCGAATCGTGGCAGCAGGAGAGCTACGAGCACTATCACCAGCAAATTGCGGCCCTGCACCAGGCATTTGATATTCCCTATCATTACATGGAGTGGCGGCACGCGCTGGCGCTTTTGAATCCGCCGTAATAGCCGGCACACGTTATTTGTACAGGCTGTCGGACCGCTGGGGTCGTGCCGGAATTGCGGTGTTACCAGCCGGTCACTTAAAAGGAAAAGCCAATCAGATCGAAGCGCGGGAAACACCTCGCCCGCGTATCCATACTTGATGAGGCGAGGGTGCCTCCTGCACCAGATAATCGGCAAAGCTTGCGGCGGAAGTCAGCGCACTTTCGGGAGCGGGCATTGCGATAATGTCCGCGGCGAATCCGGGGGCGAGCCGTCCGATCTTCCGCCCCAGCCCCAAAGCGGTTGCGGGTTCGGTGGTGATCATTTCAATGAGTGCTTGAGGATCGATGCCGGGGAACCGCCGGCGTACAAATTGCGCCTCGCGCAGGAGAGATAAGTCCGGATTGCTGGCCAGGGAATCGGTCGCCAGGCACACGTTGATTCCGCGTTTGCGCATATCCTGCCATGGATGCGGCGCAACGTCGTCATGACCGAAATAATGCCGCGTGCGCGGACAGTACGCCACCGCAGCTCCGCTGGCGGCGAGAATATCAAGGTCCGTATCATCGGCGTAATTGACATGCGCCAATACCACCGGCACGCCGGCACTGAATAATCCGTAATGCTGCGCCCATCGGATCGGCCCGTCGGCAAATATTGGAACCCGATCATCCAATAGATCCAAACGCTTCATGAGCATCCAATTTCTGCCCAACGGCCCGGAAAAATCCCTGAGAAAATCGCGTTCTTCCTGGAGTTCCGCAAGGTGCATGGCCAGCGGCAAGCGATATCTCCGGGCCATGTCAGCGATCTCTTTAAGGGCCGGCCCCTCCACCGAATACGGTGCGTGAGGCGACAAGCCGATGGAGCATTGATCTGTGCTTTGACAATCCATCGCCGCCGCAAGCCGGGCTTCCAATTGCCCCCGCGACCGCCCCAGGCCGGTTACTTCGCCGAAGCTGACCACGCCAAGCGGCGAAGCGGCCCGCAGGGCCGGCCGCACAATGGCATGCTGGCGGGAAATATCGCCGACCGTCGTGGTGCCAAAGCGGATGCATTCCTGCGAACCAAGCACCGCTGAAGCCGCGAACACGTCCGGCGCGTCGGCTGCTGATGGATACGCAGCGATGAGTTGTAAAACCCAATCCGGAAAATGCGCAGGGCCGGGAATCCGCCCCGCTAAAAATGATAACTCAAGGTGGCAGTGCGCATTGACAAACCCCGGCATCAGGACACAGTTATCAACATGTATCTCCGGCAATCCGGAATACCGCATGCGGATGTCCGCACGATTACCCTGGGCTTGAATAACTCCGTTAACCACCGCAACGGCGGAATTGAAAAGCAATTCGCGGCAGTCCGGCAGCATTGCCGCGGCGGAGAGCACAAGTGAATCCGGTTGGGAATCGGACTGAGTCATAATGGCTCCAACAGGATTCGATTCGGCGGCCTATTGCAACCGCCCCACCGCCCATTGATACAATGCAATGATAACCTGATCCTCCCAACCGTTCACATTACCATGATAGTGATTGACCATAATGGAAAAAACAAAATGCCGGTGCGGCAAAAACATATACCCGCTGATGGTGGAAGCCCCGGTCACATGGCCGTCTTTGGCACGGATAAACCGCCTGATTCCCGATCCGCGCAAACGGTAAATAAGCGTTCCGTGGCCGGGCCGCGCAAGACTGTGAATAAATACGCTGCCATCAGGTTCAGAGGCAATATGCGCCAGCACGGTTGTAAACGCAGCCGGCGCCACATGATCATGATGCGACAGTCCCGACCCGTCCACCATGGTTACCCAACTGTTTGGAATGCCCAGAGTACCCAAATAAGTTTTGATGGCCCGATCGCCATTATGCCAGCCTCCCGGCTGTCCGGTGGCATCATGACCGAGAAGCTTGCAGAGGCATTCCGCCATTAAATTGATGCTGTCGGTATTGGCACGATGCAGGATTGCGGTAAGCGGCGTTTCATAAGTGGCCAGCAATTCCGGTTGCACATGGGCCCCGGCGGCCACGACGGATAACGGTTCCCGCAAAACCTGCCCGGAGACGGAAATGCCCTGATTGATCAGCGATTGGCGCAGTACATTGCCGGTGTACAGACCGGGATCATGTATGGTCACCTGCATTGGATATTGCCCGGTCTGCCGAACTGTACCGTGCATATAGAGGTGATTGCTGCCGCGTGATCGCCACAGCCAGACGCTTTGCGGACCGCGTTGTGCCGCGATGGTTACCGGCGTGTAGGGCGTATCGGGCGTTATCGATACGCCGATGCTGCCATTGGCGTTGACCACCGGCACCCACTGCACGCAGTTCATGGCAAAGTTAAGCCCCCCCACCGGAGCCTCATACCAATCCAGCCGCTGCCCGCCTCCCGGCCATAACGGATTATGAAAATGATGATTAAAAATGTAATCATCGACATATATATTATGAAAGGCATGATCGCCCATCGCCTTGAGATGCTGCGCCCAATTATCAAAGGCGGTTGTGACTTTCCAGTGAACCTGCTGGCACAACACCGGATCACCCAGCGCCGGATCACCGCCGCCGACAATGACCAGGTTGTTTCCAACACGGTAAAGGCGCGTTTGTATCGTGCCGTGCGCTCCGAGATGATCAAACGCATCCGAGGTTGTCAGCAATTTCCCGCAACTGCCGGGCATAAGCGGCAAATCGGGATTGTAACTGTAAA
Organism: Planctomycetota bacterium; assembly: GCA_021828925.1. The sequence goes on along the minus strand of JAJZCT010000142.1, from coordinate 2,392 downwards.
CCGGAACGACTCTTCCATTGTGCAATTCCGCAAGATTGATCGCAACCTGCCCGCCCCGCAGTTGCGGATTTTGCAACAGTCCGGCGATCCGGCCGGCGAGCGTTTGTGCCCCGACGGTAACGGGCATTGCCAGCAGTAGCACGGCAAAAGACAACAGACAATAGACCGCTGGGGGAGAAAACCGCTTCTGGTACATCCATGCACCCTGTTAAAAAATGCCTCAAGGAATGATTCGCAACAACAGACATCTGCCGTCACGCAGAATTAACATGCTGAGCCGGCGGCTCAAAACAACAGTTCCTATACGAAAGCCGGACGGCGTTAGTGCGATATTGGCGTTCCAAGAAGACGGCCGACTTCATCAAGCTTCTTTTTCATCGTTTCAGCCGTATTGGCCTCCAGGTTTAAACGCAACAACGGTTCGGTATTGCTTTTCCGGACATTAAACCACCACGTGTCATATTCCACGGTAATTCCATCGAGGTAGTCAATGGACGCATCTTTGAATATTTGCGCCAGCCGGGCGATCGCGGCATCCTTATCCGATACCTCATAATTGATTTCTCCGCTGCTGTGCCAGCGCAGCAGCGGCTTGAGCACATGGCTTACCGGCGTATCATAACGCGACAGCACCGAAAGCATGCAGGCAAACGCAATGGCGCCGCTGTCGCAGTTGAAGTTATCACGAAAATAAAAGTGCCCCGACAACTCGCCGCCAAAAATACCCTTGCTGTCCGCCAGAGCCTTTTTCATAAACGCATGGCCCACGCGCTCCCGCCGCGGCACGCCGCCGGCATTTTGAATTTCTTCCTTCACCACCCGGCTCGAACGCAGATCATATACGACCGCCGCGCCCGGATTGGCCTTGAGAAAGTCTTTGGCCAGCAAGGCCGTCGCAATATCGCAGCGGATAATGCGGGCCTGTTCATCAACAAATATGCACCGGTCCGCATCGCCGTCAAAACATACGCCCAGATCCGCCGCGTTGGAAAGCACAGCCTCCTGCAATTGCCGCAGGTTCGCATCCACCAGAGGATTCGGCTCATGTTTGAATGAACCGGTGATCTCCATATTCATGGGAATGATATTAACATTGGGCTGATCCATGAAGATATCGGGAATGAACTTGCCCGCCATGCCATTGCTGGCATCCACAACCACCTTGAGCGGCCGCGCCATTTTCAGAAAACGCAGCACATGCCCCTTATATGGAATTTTAAGATCAATGTGTTCCACGGCTCCAAACTGCGCCGGCGGATTTTTTCGCATGGAAAAGACCAGTCGCTTGATCTCCTGAAGTCCGGTATTTTCACCAATCGGCCGGGCATAGACCCCGCTGATCTTAAAGCCGTTGTAGTTCGCGGGGTTGTGAGATGCCGTGGTTTGAATGCCACCGCAGCAACCCAGATGGTTAATGGCAAAATAAATGGCCGGCGTGTCGATCATCCCGATATCAATACAACCCGTACCGGTGGAGCGAATGCCCTCAATCAGCGCCTGACTCAGCGATGGGCTGCTGAGGCGCATATCCCGGCCCACGATGACCATGTTTTTTCTCGGATCGGCCTTATCCAGACCGGTCAGATTCATCCGCATGAATTGGGCACACGCGTAGCCGATTTTCCAGGCCATTTCCTCATCAAGTTGATCCGGATATATCCCCCGCACGTCGTAAGCCTTGAATACTTTTTCGTTCATGTAATTTCCTCATGGATCATTGTTTTTTTACGTTCGGCCCGGAACCCCGCAGCAACCCACCGCACAGGCTTTCATGGCATTTTAAACCGCCGGAGCTACGAGCAGTACTGCGCTTCGCCAAATAGGGCAAACGGGCCCGACCGATACACAATCAGTCTGTCTGATATGGTATCGCAGAGTGAATTGATATTCCATGATGCCATTGCGTGATTGATCATCCCGCCACGGTTGGCATGGCGGTATGGCAAAGGCAACTACAAAACCCGCAATTTCCGCGCACACAAACGTCTCTAAAGTACGGCGGGTTCCCGGACCTGCGGAAGACTCCCATCCGCTTTGGGCGCGGGAGAAGTACCCTTTGCCATTGAAGCCCCGGCATGAACGGCCAATACGGAGCAGGCACTGGCTTGTGCAACGGATGCCTGAGAGCGACTGAGTATACTCTGTTTAAGTTGCCACTGTGCGGAAATACCCAGAATAATCAGATCATAATTGGCCGACTCGCTTACAACGACATCCACGGGCGAATCACTCTCCACTACCTGAAAACGCACCTGCCGCGCACCGCCTGGCATAGCGAACTGCCGATCCACAAGTGATTGTACGCCAATGCGACCACTGTTATCCAAATGACTGCCGGGTTTAACAACATGGAGAATAGTCACCTGCGCATCGTGGTGAGTGATTCGCCCGT
>JAJZCT010000141.1 GCA_021828925.1 Planctomycetota bacterium | reverse complement strand
TCGTGCGATACATGCTTAGGAATCCCTGCTGGCCGCCCCGGGTTTTAAATGGGGCGGTAATACTGCCCACCAGACCAAAGCGCTGGGCCTGAATTCTCCAGGGTTCAAACGTGGGATCCTCGGCAAAATTATCAACCTGTATGACATGATTGGCGCTTAAGGCTCGTCCGCCGGGCCCGCGGCCTTCGGGCACCTCGGCTGAAGCGGACAATGTGACGTTGTGGAAATAGGCCTTTGCCGGCCCGGCTGAAGTCCGTATTCGAATGTGACCGGTGCGGGGATTGATAAATCCGATTCCCAGCAGGGGTGCTTTCAAGTGATGAGCTAAGGTATTAACAATGCTGTCCAATAGCAGCCCCGCGTCGGTATGATGCGCCAGGAGTTGATTGGCGACTCGAATGGCCTCATAAAGAGCTTCATGCTGCAGCAGGCTTTCCTGACGGGCGTGGCGGTAGCCAATCCGAGCAAACCCTTCATCAAGTTGCAGTCGCTTTTGCACGGCGCTGCGGAGCAATACTCGGTCTTGTGCCGGAAATTTTTCCAAAACCGGTTCCAGAAATTGAGTGGCTGCCTGGTAGGTATCGCCGATCCACCGCTCGTTTAAAGCCAATTGCTGGGGCAAAGCGCCTAATGCAATCTGGTGGTCGGCCTGAGTGGCATCGTAATCCCCCAGGCACAAAACGCCGAAATGGTCGGCCATCTGTGATCGGATGTGTTGAGCCGCGCCTTCCGCAAGTTCGTTTATGTGCCTGGCGCTTCGAGAATCGTCTCCCCACCATCGCCATATATGGTCAGTAAGGTTTTGTGCTTGCTGTGCAAGTTCCGGAGCATGACGGCGGAATGCTTCCTGTTCCTGGGGGGAATGCCGCTGGGCATCAGCGAGGTGTAATACCTCTGCCAGGTTTTTGGCCATCTTGGCACCTTTGGGTTAAAAGATGCTCCCGCCCTATGACAACGCAGCTAAAGGGATACTACCTTTGACGATCATAGAAAGCAAACGCTTCCGTTCAAACGTTTTCTTTACAACAGACAGAGGGACCGCACCGCGGGATCGCCCGCTGTGTCCCTTGCCGACAGGGGCAAGTTCTGCTAACGTTTTGGTCATTGGCGGAAGGAAATAACCGTACCCGGACGGGTGATACCGGCAGTAGTAGAGGATGAACTTGCAAAAAAGTCGACAAACACGTACGGCGGTGGCGGTTCGCCCTCCGGTATTGCGCGAGACTGCGGCACCGGATCACCCTTCGTTAGAAGCCTTGGAAGCCCTTTCCCCGGCTGACCTAAGCACCATGATCGATCCGATGGAATTGACATCCGAGGAGTTGGATGCTGCCGTAGATCGGGCCACGGGAGCATTGCTTTCTAAGCAGCAGCGTGAAGGCTATTGGGTGGGAGAACTGCAGGGCGATAGTATTCTGGAATCCGAATACATTCTTCTGAAATTTATTCTCAGCCAGGAACTTGATCCGGCGCTACCGAAAATTGCTAATTATCTTCGCAGTATTCAGCAAGCCGATGGCGGCTGGAGCCTGTTTCCGGGGGGCAATAGTGATTTAAGCGGCACAGTAAAGGGCTATTTTGCTTTAAAGCTTATGGGAGACGACCCCGAGGCTCCGCACATGCGTGTGGCTCGGCAAGTCATTCGGCATCTGGGCGGAGCGGAGCAATGCAACAGCTTTTCCAAGTTTTATCTCGCTGCCTTGGGGCAAATCAGTTACGATGCCTGCCCCAGTATTCCGCCGGAAATTATTCTGCTACCTAAATGGATTTATTTTAATTTATATGCCGTTTCCGCGTGGAGCCGCACGATGATTTTGCCGCTGGCAATTGTCAGTGCTTATCGCCCCATACGTGCGTTGCCCAAGGAAAAGGGTATTTCCGAGCTATTCAACGATTCAGAGGCCGCTAACAGCACGGTAGGGCGGCTCAAAGGCTTGCCGCGAAGCTGGCGGGAAATGTTTTTACTGCTGGATTTATCGCTGAAACGCTATGAAAAAACGGCCATCACGCCGTTGCGGCCCCTGGCGATCCGCGAAGCGGAAAAGTGGTTGCTGGAACACATGGAAGGTTGCGACGGCCTAGGAGCCATTTTCCCACCCATGGTCTATATTCTCATTGTGCTGCGGGTATTGGGCTATGCGGATGACCATCCCGTGGTGCTCAAAGCGCAAAAAGATTTGCGTGATCTGTTTATTGAAGAAGGCAATACCATACGCATTCAACCCTGCTGGTCTCCGGTGTGGGACACGGGTATCGCCTTGCATGCTCTGGCGGAAACTCATATGGAGCCGGAGGATGCGGTGGCGAAAAAGACCACGGACTGGTTGCTTTCCAAAGAATGTCGCACGGGCAGCGATTGGATGAAAAATTGCCCGGACTGTGAACCCAGCGGCTGGTATTTTGAATTTAACAATCCGCATTATCCGGATGTGGATGATACCGCGATGGTGACCATGGCGTTGAAGCGGTTGGGCGGCAAAGCCGCAGAGGCGGCAGTAAGCCGGGGGGTCAACTGGTTGTTGGCGATGCAGAATGATGACGGCGGGTGGGCGGCCTTTGATCGCACCCGGCATCGACCGATTTTAGAACATGTCCCGTTTGCGGATCATAATGCCATTCAAGATCCATCGTGCCCCGATATCGCCGGGCGCACGTTAGAGTGTCTGGGGCATTGCGGTATACCCAATAGCCACCCGGCGGTACGGCAAGCCGTCAATTTCCTGAAAGAAACGCAGGAAAAAGAAGGATGCTGGTTTGGGCGGTGGGGGGTTAATTATATTTATGGTACGTGGCAGGTGCTTACGGGTTTGAATGCTGTAGGCGAAAAAATGGACCAGCGGTTCATCCGTAAGGCGGCCGATTGGCTGCGTTCCTGCCAGAAGCCGGACGGGAGCTGGGGTGAATCCTGCCAGACATACGAAAATCCGGAACTCAAGGGCCGCGGCCCCAGCACGGCCTCACAAACCGCGTGGGGGGCCATGGGGTTGCTGGCTGCGTCCGGCGTGGATGATCCGGCGGTGCAAAAGGCCATCCGGTGGCTTATTGATGCCCAGAATCCCGATGGTAACTGGGATGAGCAGTGGTTTACCGGAACAGGGTTTCCACGGGTTTTTTATCTGAAATATCATCTGTATCGCCTCTATTTTCCGTTGATGGCTCTGGCGCGCTTTCGTCGTATTCAACTGCGTAAGTGAACGGGCAACGTGGTGCGACATAAACGCGCCCCGGCGTCGCGCTTCGTTTTATTCTAGAAAATTGTATATTCGTAGTTGCGAATTTACTTGACGGTTCTGTTATTCGGGATTATTATTTGGAATCCTTGGTGGCCTTCCTCGTGGTGAGCCTTTTGATATTGGCCCTGCCAAGGGGAAACATAAATCCCATGGCGGATATTTTGGATGGAGATGCAGATGACTTTAAACCATAAAAAAGACCAGCAAACTGTAACGGGCGCGGCCGCCGGAAAAACGCGAAATAATCGCAGCACTCTTCTGGCTTCCATGGCCTGTATCTCCGCATCGGCGTTGTGGCCGGTGGCATTACATGCCACCACGACGCTGCCTGATGGTGCGGGCGTGGCTGTAGCGCAGGTTGAGGCGAATCTATTGCAGGGATCCGCGGGTACAACCAATGATCAATTTGAAGTGCAGCCCTCCAATACCTCCGTTGCGTCCTCGGCACCGTTTACCTACATGGACTTCAACGGATATGTTTCTTCCAGCGCGGGCTATTCATACAACATTACCAGTGGCACTACCACCACCGCTTATTCCGACTCCGTATCCACGCATGCCGATGCGGTGGCAACCAATTTTTACGGTTCCAGCGGTTACGGCAGGGGCGTTTCAAGTGTGGATAATATTGACGCGGGGGCTTTTCAGGGCTATTTCCTGGGCATTACCGGCGCTACCAACACGGCACCTGCTGATTTTAACGCCCAACACATCAGTTACACCAGCCCGGCACAAAATGGCTTACAAACCCTGAGTCTGCAAAATATTAAAGTCATTAATCAGAGCTTTACGGATCAGACCAGCAGCAAGAACAATGTGAGTGCCGCCAGTTACACGACCTGGGTGAAGGCGGTCAATGCCGCTTACGATAATTTCACCAACACGCATGGCACGATTTTTGTCTCCGCCGTCGGCGATGGATCGGCAACGTATACTACGACTCCCAGCCAGATCAATCCGCCTGCGACAGCTTACAATTCCATCGCGGTTGGTGCGTACCCCTATTCGTCAACTGCCACAGGATTGGGGCCTACCAATGACGGTCGATCCAAGCCGGACATTGTCGCGTCCGGTGCTGCTACCAGCTATACCACGCCGATTGTGGCCGGTGCTGCGGCTGCGATGGTGCAGGCCGGCACGGCTGCGGATGGCTATTCCAACGCTGATGGTTTGAGTCAAAGTCAATATTCCACGGCTGCAACCGATGAACGGACGATTAAAGCCCTGTTGCTTAACGGTGCGGTAAAGCCCACCGGCTGGACCAATAATTATACCGTGACCAATGGCACTTATACGTACTTGGCACCGGTAGCCAACGCCACAACGCCCTTGGACCCGCGCTATGGTGCGGGCATTGTGAATTTTGCTAATTCGTATGCCAATGTTCTGGCGGGTCGTACGGCGGCATCAACGACGCCCATTGCGCAAAAAGAAGGATGGGATTTTTCATCCATCAGCAGTGGGACCAGCAACACAGCAAATTACACGTTTGATTTAAGCAACGCCAGTCAGGCGTATGATCTTACAAGCACTCTGGTGTGGAATGCCCAGGTGCAGCAACTTGTTTCAAGAAGTTCCGTGGTTACCTACAACGAAACCCTCAACAATCTGGATCTGATGCTTTACAACGCCGCAGGCTCCCTTATTGCTTCGAGTGCCAGTACCGTGGATAACGTGCAGCAGATTTTTACGCTGAATCTGCTTCCGGGCACGTATCGCCTGGAAGTTTTAGACAACGGTGGAGCCGCCTCCTGGGCTACCACGACGGACTCCTACGCGTTGGCCTATAATTTTCAGGCCGTTCCGGAACCCGCGTCGCTGCTGTTATTGGCTTTAGGATTCCTGGCCGTGCCATTGCTGCGGCGAAAAAGCCGTAAAGCTTAAGCCGGATAAATTTGCCATGCATTTCTGCGCCAACTGTTATTACGCCGTAGTTTGGGCGAAACCAGTTGCTGCTGATGGACCCTCCCGCCTTGAGGCAATCTGTCTTTCATGGCGTTATTGCATTTGATTCTCCGCAGCGGCCGCCTATGATGTATTTGGTTTATGTATAAACTGTATGTCAGGAGATTGTATGTTGGTTGGTGATAAAGCGGTGATGGGGCCGGTTGTTCTTACGGTGCGGAATCTTGCGCCAATGCTGGAATTCTATCAGCGCAGCATTGGATTAAAACTTCTGTCACATGCAGGGAATACCGCCGTACTGGCGGCAGACGGTTCGCCCTTACTGATACTCAAGGAAAATCCACAGGCCAAGCCCGCGGGCCGGGCAACGGGTTTATATCATTTCGCGATTCTGCTGCCATCGCGTACTGCCCTGGCCACGCACTTGCGCCATCTCATGCAAACCGGTGTGCCACTGCAGGGGGCCGCGGATCATCTGGTTAGTGAGGCGCTATATCTGGCCGATCCGGAAGGTAACGGCATAGAGATATATCGAGACCGCCCGGAGCATCAGTGGCCGCGGGCGAACGGACAATTGTCCATGGCCAGCAATCCCCTGGATTTCACCGGTCTGTTGGCTGAGCCTGCGCCGCACGAGACGCTTGGGCCGGGGCTGCCGGCGGGGACAATTTTGGGACATGTGCATTTACGTGTGTCTGATTTGGCCGCGGCTGAAATATTTTATCGAGACATTCTGGCCATGGACCTGCAGTTACGTTTTGGACAGGCAGCCGGATTTCTCTCGTATCAGGGATATCATCATCATATCGGGATCAATACTTGGGAAAGTCTGGGTCGCCCGCCGGCACCCCCGGGATCGCAAGGATTAAGCCATGTGGTTATTACAGTGCCGGACAGGCAACTGTGGAATCGTATTGAAGCCGCTGTAAAGCGCGAAAACATACCGATAGAACGCAGCGATTCCACATTGGCATTGCACGATCCCTCGGGCAATGCCCTGGTATTGATTTCACCCTGACAGGATATGCTGTAGCTCCTTGGCTTTATCCGTTTTTTTCGGATTAATTGCGCAGGCGGTAGGCATTGCTAACCGCTCTGGATCGTCCGCGGTAGCTTGCGGCGGCGGCACCATTTGCCGTGCGTGGACGATGTGCCACGCGCGCCAGGAGACGTGATCGTCTTACCGGCTTGCGGCTGCAGCGTTCAATGACTTCATCCACGGTGAGCCACTGAATATTTTTGCTTTCCACCTGCCGCATGGCCATCTCGGCTTCATAGGGATCACGCTGGCCCATGCAATCCTTGACAATTGCAACCTGTTTGCGGCGCTGTAAAAGTCCCATCACGGCCATGCGCACGGAAGATTCCAGCGGGCCGCCGATGATGAGCCACGTATTGGTCTGGGTTTCTGATAACAGTCGATCAAGTCGGGGAGAATCAAAGGGATTGGGATCGGGTAGATCGAAAATATATTGTTGCGCATCCTGAAAAGTCTGCACAGGCAGATCCGTGCCGCAGTCAACCGGCATTTCAACGCGCTGCGGCAGCAAGGTAAAAGAAAGCTTGTTATAGCCGGGGTTTCCGGGCGTGCAGACGCAATGCGGGGCAGTGCGGTCTGGCATAATAGTATGATGGAGCCGGGTGCTGACCACTGCACAACGTATTGAGCGCAGAAAACCAAATAAGCGTTTGATGTTAGAGGCAACGGCCTCTGAATCCTGCAGGCGGTACAGCCCATTGGGGCTTAGCAAGTCCCCCTGTGTGTTCAAATCCAAAATTGCGGGGCCATGAGGACCATTCATAAAACCTCCTTGCCCGATACACGGGCCGGTGTCGCGTCTCTACTGAACTATACGCACGTTAATGCGCGTCGGTGTAAAAAAAACCAAACCTTTTTTCACATCGGCATAATTCACAGCAAAATAGATGCCAAAAGTTTGTTTTTTTCTGACAGTATTGAACTTCCTATAAAAGACCCATCCCCGTTATGCCGGTAGCTTCGACATAGCTGGGACGCAACATATTGTGGACCGGCGGTGATAATGTTATGTTTTGATACGGCAGGAAATGGGTGAAGATGGCCTGCCGAAGGTGGAAACCCGCTGATTGCCATCTTGAAATCGAGTTGTAAGGGGTTGTCTGCCCATCCTTTGCGCACTAAAATAATGCACGGAAATGGGGCACAAGCCAAGGAAAAAGCGAATTTGTGATTGCGAATTAATTTGCTTTTTTATAGCAGCTTGTGATAAATATTGGACGCAAAGCCCTCGGAGAGCCGAAGTTGCACGGTGGGATAGCTGAGCGGATTGGAAATAATCCGCAAGACGGGAGTAGAAAAATTCGGGAAGCGACGAACGCCTGAATGGCAAAGTAACTTTTAAGGATTGGAAACGACGGGTGGCAAAAGTAATTAAAAAAAGCGGCATGGCTCTGGTGATTGTGGAATCGCCGGCTAAGGCCAAAACGATTAACAAATACCTTGGTTCGGCCTACACGGTCAAAGCCTCGATGGGGCATGTCCGCGACTTGCCTGAGAAGGGCATCGGCGTGGATATAGAAAAGGAATTTGAACCGACATACGAAGTGCTTTCCAGCCGCAAAAAACTTGTCAGCGAATTGAAATCCATCGTGCGATCGGTGGATGAAGTATATCTGGCAACAGATTTGGACCGGGAAGGGTCT
>JAJZCT010000140.1 GCA_021828925.1 Planctomycetota bacterium | reverse complement strand
CCACCAGTACATCTTCATAATGCGAACGGTTAAATACGCCGATCTGCCCGCGGGCGGGAACCGCCTGATGGATGCGCCATAAAAAATCATGGCTTCGTTCCACGGAACTCGGCTTGCCGAAACTCGTTACCCGCACGCCCGCCGGATTGACATGGTCAAACACATGTCGAATGGTGCCATCCTTACCGGCGGTATCCATACCCTGCATAATAACCAGCAGCCCGCGCCGCGCATCGGTGTACAGCAACTCCTGCAAGGCCCCGATGCGGCGGGCATATTTTTCGGTCAGTACCTCGGTCTTCCGCTTTCCCGGCAGGCCACATGTCGCGCGGGTGTTGATCTTTGCGAGATGAATATTGGACCCGGATTTGTGAATAACCGAAGTCAATTGCCTGGTCATGCGTTTAGCTCCTGAAATCAGCCGGTCTTACCCAAGCCTCGCCGATCAAGCTCAGCCCATTACTTCGCACGCGTGGTCGCAATCCCGGTATTCGACCAATACGCGTTGAAGGTAGATTGACCGGCATGGTTTTGTCCAAGCCGACGGCTTTCAACGAATGCCAGTCCACATATACATTAACACCCGCGGCCTTGCTCAAGGCGGTGATGGCTTGATTCAAGGGTGTATGATTGAAATTCACCAGAACCAGTGTGTGCAGCCGGGCAAATACCAGATCATCGGCCGCCATTTGCCGCTGGGACGTTGGCACCGGCAAATGTTGTGCCTGTGCCGCGAGTGCGGATGTCAGTATCAAGGCCGCCGCCACACGGATTACCGAGGTGTTGACCATTACACAACCTCATCGCATGCCATTTGCAGTTGGGAGCATATCATCGGCTGACGCATGGAGCAACAACCGATTTTCATATTTTCAGTTTTTTCATGTCGGTGATTGTTTCCCCATGCGGCATTAAGCATTATAATAAAGAGTTTATGCGGCAATGTTAAACGGCCGTGATGAAGGGCTTTACATGCCCCAAGGAGAATATTGATGATTTCCCGGCGGAAAACCCGGCAGGTGATGGTAGGAAACGTGGCCATTGGTGGCGATGCTCCGGTGGTGGTGCAATCCATGACCAGTGGCTATACGCATGATATTGACAATTGCGTGCGTGAGATCAACAAACTCGCCGCGGCAGGCGCCGATATTGTCCGCGTGGCCGTTCCTGAACGAAAAGATACCGAAGCGCTGAAGCAGATCATGAAGCAGGTGCATGTGCCGATCGTGGCGGATGTGCATTTTCATTTTCAGCGCGCGTTGGAAGCCATTGAAGCCGGGGTAAGCAAAATCCGTCTCAATCCCGGTAATATCAATGATCGCAAACAGGTGGAATCGGTCATTGACGCATGTAAAGAACGGAAAATTCCCATTCGCGTGGGTGTCAACGAAGGTTCGATTGTTGAGCGTAAGGACAAACAAAAGCGCATGCGCGAACTGGGGGGCGTTTTCAGCAATAATCGCCATGGCCATATCCTGGCGATCATGATTACCAAACTTGAGGAATATCTCGATATATTCTACGAGCGAAATTTCTATGATATTGTGATTTCCGCCAAATCCATCGATCCGATTCTGGTGATCGATGCCTATACCGAAATTTCCAAGCGGTTTGATCACCCGCTGCATCTGGGCGTAACCCACGCCGGTCCCAAGGAAACCGGTACCATCCGCAGTGTGGTTCCCCTGGGAGCGCTTCTGGCCAACGGGATCGGTGATACCATCCGCATCAGTTATGCCAATGATCCGGTGTATGAAGTTCAGGATGGACTGGAACTGCTGTATGTGCTGGGTCTGCGGCAGCGCAAGGGGGCGGAACTCATCGCCTGTCCAACCTGCGGACGAATTCAGGTTGATCTTTTTACCCTCGTGCAGCACGTCAACCGCAAGCTCAAGGAAGAAATTACCCTGCCGATTAAGGTGGCGGTCATGGGCTGCGTGGTCAATGGCCCCGGCGAATGTGAAGGTGCCGATGTGGCCATTTTTGCCGGTGATAAGCGCGGCATTATTTATGTTCAGGGTGAAAAAGTCGCCAACGTCCCGGAAGAAAAAATTCTCGATGCCCTGCTGGAAGAATGCAAAAAATTCCAGGACCGGGTGTTGCGTGGTGAAGCCAGGCTTGGCGAAAAAGTTGTTGATATTCTTCCGCCGGACCCCATTGGTGAACTGGGTTCCGGTTATGCCAAAATCGCGGCCGCGAAGGCGGATGGTGGAACCGCTCTGCCGGTATTAAATCAATAATGCGAGGCGCGGAATCAGACATTCCGTGATAACAGGCCGAACGACAACCGCGGCGGCACCGCGTGTGCCACAACCGCATTGTGTGGATGAACCAAATGTTTGATCAACTGTCAGAAAAATTCTCCAGCATGTTCCGGAACCTTTCCGGACGTGGACGCATCAGCGAAAGCAATGTCCGTGAATCCATGCAGCAGGTGCGTAACGCGCTTCTGGAAGCCGACGTTCACTATGATGTCGTGGAGGATTTCACCAGCCGTGTGTTGACCAAGGCCGTGGGGACCCAGGTGCTTAGTTCGGTGGAACCCGGGCAGCAGATGGTCAAAATTGTATTCGATGAACTGGTCGCCTTAATGGGGCCGGTGGATACGCGCATTTTGTTTGTCGAACCGCCTCCCACCATCATCATGATGTGCGGCTTGCAGGGTTCGGGGAAAACCACCACCTGCGGAAAGCTCGGCCTGTATCTGAAAGCCAAAGGTAAAAATCCCCTTCTGGTCGCCGCCGATACCCAGCGCCCCGCCGCCATGGAGCAGTTGGCCACGCTCGGCCGGCAGATTGATATTCCGGTATACCGTGAAGATGCCAGTGCCAATCCTGTCGCCATCTGTCGCCGCTCGCTTGATTTCGCCCGTCAGAACGGCCGCGATGTCGTGATTCTTGATACCGCCGGCCGCCTGCACATTGACGATCAGCTCATGCAGGAATTGCAGCAGATCGGACAGGTTGTCAAACCGCACCAGGTGTTTCTGGTGGTTGATGCGATGGTCGGGCAGGATGCCGTCAATTCCGCCAAAGCATTCAATGAAAAACTGGAACTCGACGGTGTTATTCTCACCAAGTTTGATTCCGATACCCGCGGCGGCGCGGCCCTTTCCGTAAAGGCCGTTACCGGCAAGCCGATTAAATTTCTCGGTGTGGGCGAAAAACTCCAGGCCCTGGAGGAATTCCATCCCGACCGCATTGCCCAGCGCATTCTTGGCATGGGCGACATCCTGACTCTGGTCGAAAAAGCCCAGCAGCATGTCGATGAGGCCAAAGCCGCCGAGATGCAGGAAAAGCTGGCGAAGGATACCTTCACACTCGATGATTTTCTTGATCAGATGCGGTCGATCCGAAAAATGGGGCCACTCAAACAGCTTCTGGGCATGTTGCCGGGTATCGGCTCGGCCTTGAAGGACGTTCAACTGCCTGAAAATGAACTCAACCGTGTGGAAGCCATTATTCAGAGTATGACCGCCAAAGAACGTCAAGTGCCGGATCAGGTCGATGCCTCACGGCGCCGCCGCATTGCCCGCGGCTCCGGTACGCTTCCCGACGAAGTATCCCGGCTGATTAAAAGCTTTTCCCAGGCGCGGGATATGTTCAAAAAGATGAACAATATGTCCCTGAAAGGTCGCTATAAAGCCATGCAGGACCTGCAGAATATCAGCCCCGGCGCTCTGGCTTCAGGAAATATGGGCAGCGTGGTGCGGCAGCTTCCATCACGCTTAACACCTGAGCAGAAACGCCGCGCCCGTGAAAAACGCCGCCGTGGAAAATAATCCCTGTGGAGACGCCATGCCTGATGGGCTTAAATCATTAGCGGGAAAATTCATTGTATTTGACGGTCTCGATGGCTGCGGCAAAACCACGCAGATGGATCGCATTGAAAAAAAACTCTCGGATATCAATGTTCCCGCCGTGCGCGTGCGCGAGCCGGGCAGTACACCGGTGGGGGAGCACATCCGCGATTTGTTATTAACCAGCCGCGGTGAGGGACTTCATATCCGCGCCGAAATGCTTTTATATATGGCCAGCCGGGCGCAGTTGGTGTATGAAGAAATCAAGCCCGCCCTGTGCAAAGGCATCACCGTTCTGGCGGATCGGTACACCAGCAGCACCCTGGCCTATCAGGGAACCGCCGGCGGAATTCCGGAACAGAGTATTCTGGATGTTGCCCGGGCGGCAACGGAAAATCTCTGGCCGGATCTCACGATCATCCTGGATGTGCCGCTGGAAGTGGCTCTCAAACGCATCCAACCCACCCGAAAAGGTTCCACTTTTCAGCCCGGATTGTTTCAGGATCGTATTGAAAACCGTGTGGCGGAATTCCATCAGAAGGTTCGGGAAGGATTTCTGCGGCAGGCACAAAACTTTCCGGACCGATATCGCGTGATCAGTGCCAAAGGCTCGCGCGATGATATTGAACAGGCTATTGAAAAAACTCTGATCGAATTTTTCGCCCCGGATCGAAACGCCCCGAATTCTTGACTCGCGGTTGCTCCCGAAACCGGCTATGGCGGGTACCGGGGCAGGCGCATTTGGGACACCATCGCCTCATTGCGGCGCCATGACGCATCCCGCGGATACCGACCGCGGCAGAACCAACCGCACGGCATCGGGGCTGCGGGACCACGAAAATACTATTATTTGCGGGCTATGCTTGTGCTACGCAGCCGCGGATGGGAATCCGCGGCCGTCTTCGCGAGCGGGGCCATGGATGACATTCACGTCACATCCGCGAACAACGGCCATGCGATTGCTTCCCGATCACAATCCGGACTGCGGAAATATTCCCAGTTTCCCGCAACGCAGGTTGCACGGAGTTGCGGCGTGGCAGGGGATTCACCGTGTATAAAAAACTTATCGTACGCCGGTGTTGCGTTTTTTCTGTTGCTCAGCCAGCAGACCCTGAAGCATTTTAATGGCTTCCCACGCCTGCATGGGAGACATGCGATCCAGATCCAGAGACTGCAATTGACTGGCCACCTGCGATTCCACGGGGTCAAACAGGGCGCTTTGCGCTGCCACCGCCGTGGAAGCGGCACGCGGTTTTCCGCGCCCGACATGCACCGCCAATTGCTCCATAAGCTGTCTGGCACGCTGAATGACACTTCGCGGGATTCCCGCCAGCCGGGCCACCTGCACGCCATACGAGCGATCCGCGCTGCCGGGCACAATTCGGTGCATAAAGAGAATCTGGTCTTCCCATTCTCGCACCAGCACATTGTAATTCACTACCGCCGGGCTGCTGTGCGCCAATTGCGTCAGTTCGTGATAATGTGTGGCAAACAAGGTTCTGCAGCGCGTCGTCCCGGCCAGAAATTCCGCAATCGCCCAGGCCAGAGCCAGACCGTCAAGGGTGCTGGTGCCCCGGCCAACTTCATCGAGTATCACCAGTGAATTCTCGGATGCGTGCAAAAGAATATTGGCTGTCTCGGTCATTTCCACCATAAAGGTGCTCTGGCCGGCCGCCAGATCATCCGCTGCGCCAACGCGCGTGAAAATACGATCAACCAGCCCGATGGTGGCCTGTCTGGCCGGCAGATAAAAGCCCGCCTGCGCCATAATCACCAATAGCGCGGTTTGCCGGATATAGGTGGATTTCCCCGCCATGTTCGGCCCGGTAATCAATTGCAGCGTTGGGCCATCCGCGGGAAGTTCAATATCGTTGGGGACGAATGTGTCACCGAGTATCTGCTCGACCACCGGATGCCGCGCATCCGTGATGCGCAGTTCCCTTTGTGTGGTGATCACGGGGCGGCAATAACGGTGGGTTCTGGATTGCTGGGCAATCGACGCGATGACATCCAGACGGGCAATCTGCCCGGCAATTGTCCGCAGGCACTGGCTTTGAGTGGCCAGAAACTCGCGCAATTGCTCATACAGATGTATTTCCAGCGCTTTGGATCGTTCCTGCGCGGTTAATAAATCGCTTTCAAAGCTTTTGAGTTCCGGAGTAATATACCGCTCGGCATTTTTGACCGTCTGCTTGCGGATAAATTCCGGGGGAATTTTCGAGGCATTGACATGCGTAATTTCAATGTAAAAGCCGAAAACCTTGTTGTATCCCACTTTCAGCGATGCAATGCCTGTTCGCGCTACAAGTTCCGATTGATAATTCGCCAGCCACGCCCGGCTGTTGCTGGCCAGCAGGCGCAACCGGTCAAGTTCCGCATCACTGCCGTCCCTGATTACACCGCCGTCGCGCAGGTGTGCCGGCGGTTCATCGGCAATCGCAGAGCGGATTTTTTCCGCGATCGCTGTCGCCGGGGCCGCGAGAGCGGCCAACTCCTCGGTGGCATTTTCAAAAAAGCCGCTCTGCCCCGCCAGTTTTGCCAGTACCGGCAGCGTCTCAAGCGACCTCGCCAGGGCAATAAGATCGCGCGGGGTGCAGCGGCGGCAGCAGATCCGGGCGGTAATGCGTTCAATATCGGCGCAATCGGTGATGACCATCCGCAGTTCATCGAGCCGATTTTCCAGATCCAGCATCCGTTGGACCATGTTGTAGCGCTCTTCAATTGCCGCCGGATCACGCAACGGGAATAACAGCCAGTGCCGCAACAGGCGCGATCCCATCGGTGTTCTGGTGTTATCCAGCGCCCGTACCAGCGATCCCTCGGCCGAGTTGTGCCGCAGGGATCGGTTGATTTCCAGCGACCGCAGCGACGTGGGATCAATGACCAGATGGCGCCGCCGCTCAAAAGCGCGGGGTGGCTGCAGATGTTCCAGCGCCGCTTTCTGGGTTTCATGCAGATACGCCAGTAACCCACCCGCCGCGCGCAGCGCCGGGTTGCGGTCATCGTCAAAACCAAAGCCGGCAACATTCAACACGCCGTAATGCTTCCGGATGCTCTCCACCGCATGATGCTGATCAAGCTGCCAGGGCGGCCGGGCGGTAAGCGTGAGTTTTATCATATCGCATAAATGTTCAATCCATTGCGGAGCGTGATGATCCGGCGCTTCAGGGTAAATCAGTTCACGCGGGCCGATGCGAGCGAGTTCCTCCCGGCACGCCGCCAGCGTATCAACGAGTGTGAAGAACTTCCCGGTCGATAATTCGCACCACGCAATGGCCGCCCATTGTGTTTCGGTTGCATCCGCGGCCGGCGCAAAGGGATCGGTTGCCGCGTCAGTACCCGGGGGGGTGGAGAGAACCAGCATCGCGGCAAGAAAATTTTCCTCTCGGCCGTCGAGCATGGTATCTTCCGTCAACGTGCCCGGCGTAATTAAGCGCGTGACCTGCCGATCGATAACGCCTTTGGCCTGTTTGGGATCCTCCATTTGTTCACATATCGCCACGCGATAACCCGCGGCAATCATCCGTTGCAGATAACCGTCCACCGCGTGGTACGGAACCCCGGCCATGGGTACGGCATTTTCACCTTTGCTGCGGCTGGTTAAGGCCACTCCCAGCGTTCGCGAGACAATCCGCGCATCTTCATAGAATGTTTCGTAGAAATCGCCGATCCGAAAAAACAAAATGGCATCCGGATATTGAGCTTTATACGTCTGATATTGCCGCATGGCCGGCGTAAGTTCCGCCGGATCAATCGACGCGATATTCTGATTGTTCAGTTGCTCACCCATGCCGCTACATTGTACCTGCCTTAGCGGTAATGCCAACCGGCTTGCACGAAATAATTGCCCGGGGGGCTGTGCCCGTTTCTGCAACATCCATGCGAGCGGTTGCGAACACCATGAAAAAGCGAGCAATGATCAGTGCCCCTCGGCACACCCGGGAAGCAACGGGCAAACTGATTTGTGGGTGCGGCGGGTATATGCGATGGCGAATCGGATTAGCTTCCTGACAGGATGGCGTGGACCGCCCCGGCGCG
>JAJZCT010000139.1 GCA_021828925.1 Planctomycetota bacterium | reverse complement strand
GGCGTCAAGTTCCGCGGATTGACCGTTGACGAAAATATGGTGGCCCCACACCAGAAAGCCGATCAACGCAATAGCCAGAGAGCTTAAGGCGATAAATTCATATCCGAAAATATGCTTGCGGCTGAACGTGGGAATGACTTCACTGACAATGCCCATCGCGGGCAGGATCATAATGTAAACCGCAGGATGAGAGTAGAACCAGAAAAATTCCTGGAACAACACCGGATTCCCGCCCAGAGCCGGATTAAATATGCCGATGCCCATGACGCGCTCCATCATCAGCAGCACAAAGGTGATGCCCACCACAGGTGTGGCGGCGACTTGAATCAGTGACGTGGCATAAATGGCCCATAGGAAAAGCGGCATCCGGAACCAGCTCATACCGGGCGGGCGGAGTTTGTGAATGGTGACCATGAAGTTGATGCCGGTGAATATGGAACTGAACCCGATAAGGAATATACCCAACACCATGACAACCACATACGATTCGGTCTGAATGCTGAACGGGGTGTAAAAGGTCCAACCGGTATCCACCGCACCAAGCACGGTTGATACAATGGCCAGAATTGCCCCGCTGACGTAAAGGTAATAACTGATTAAATTGAGTTTGGGGAAAGCGACGTCTTTGGCACCCAGCATCAGCGGCAAGGCAAAATTCCCCAAAGCGCCGGGAATCAAGGGGATCAGCACCAGAAACACCATGACAATGCCATGGAGTGTGAAGACCTGATTGTAATAGCGGTATGCAGAGTAACTGGAGGCCACAGAACCGGTGCCGTGGAAGACTAAACCTTGGGGCACCAGCAACTGCGTGCGGATCACTTCAGCGAGCATACCGCCGATGAAGAAAGCCAGCAATCCGGTAATCAGGTACATAATACCGATGCGTTTATGGTCGAGCGTGAAGAGCCAGGAGCCGATGGTTTTACCGTGTGTGAGGTAATTGTCAGGCTTGGCGGTCGCAGTGGGTGCGTCGCCAAAGCTGCTTCCCGTTATCGCTGTCATTTTCATTACTCCAGTATCCAAACAACTGATGGATACGCCTTTTTAATTACATTCTTCCCGGCAGGTTACTTGGCGGCCGGAACATCCGGAACAGGAGGCTCTGTCGCCTTGCTGCTGCGGTTACTTAGTGTATTAATATACCAGATAATCGCATTTAATTTATTCTCATGGGGATGCTTTTTGCCGGATAACTGGAATTTGTACATATTGGGCATCACGCCGGCCGGTGAACCGACAACGTCCATTTTGCCGGGATCCAGAATCATGGTGCGTAGAAATTTATAATCCGCAATGACGGTTTTGCCGGTGGTGAGTTTTTGCGGATAACCCGCCAGATTCTTCCAAGTGGGGCCAACGCCCGGCTGGCCATTGACCGTATGACATCCGATACATCCCAGCGACTTATAAAGTTTCGCTCCCAAAACATGTAACGCAACAGGTTGGGGGCCGGCAGGCACTTTGGCCACGGGGGTCGCTGAGGCTTTTGCACTTGCGGGGACGGCGGCGGTTGCAGATGTCGCAGCCTTGGCGGACTTGGATGATGCAGCCGGCTCGCTATCAGCGGGTTTATTGGGTACGGGGGGCTGGGAGGCTTTATTGGAATTCTTGCTTAAGCTGTTGATGTACCAGACAACAGCATAAAGATTTTTGACATTTTTACCGGTAAAGCGCGAGCCGTAGCTGGGCATAACGCCCGCGGGAAATCCTTTGATCAGCACGCGGCCGGGATGAGTAATCATCGTTTTCAGGAATGCATAATCAATGGCCACCTTCTTGCCATTGGCGAGAACTTCTTGGGAACCAGCAAGATTCTTCCAGGATGGACCGGTACCTTTGGAACCATCCACAGAGTGGCAGCCCAGGCAACCCAATGTGACATACAGCTTTTTTCCCACAGCGGCCAAAGGCAACGGTTCGCCCTTTTCCTCGAAGATATTGGCGGCTGCAAGAATCTGTTGCTGGAATTTCGGATACGGTTCAACCACGACATGCGCTCGCATTTCCGAGTGACCATCGCCGCAATATTCGGCGCATTGCAGCCAATAGGTACCTGCCTTTGTGGCTTCCACCCAGGTGGTCATGACGCGGCCCGGCACAACATCTCTCTGGATGGAAAGATCGGGAATCCAAAACCCATGCAGCACGTCTTTAGAGGTCATATTTAATTTCACGGGCTTATCAACGGGCAAATAAAGCGTATTGCTGATGGCTCCATTTTCATAAACAAACGTCCAACTCCACTTCTGGGCGATGACATGGATGTTATAGCTGTTGGCGGGCGGGGAATCCATGTTCATGTATTCCGTAAAACCCAGCGCAAAGATCACCATAACGATGATCAGCGGAATAACGGTCCAGGTAATTTCCAAGGGGTTATTATGCGAAGGAGATGGTTCGGCGATCGTCCGGTCTTTGGTGTGCCGATAGCGAACCACAAAAAACACCATCAGGCCGACGATCAGAACCGTGAAAAATACCGATATCCAATACCAGAAATTCCAGAGAAACTGCACTTGCGGGCTGAACGTGGATTCACCATGCGGCAGCCAAAACGCCGCAACGATACTGCCCAAATCTATAGGTCCAAGCATCTGCGAAATCATTGTCACGCCCATACACTCCTAAACCTTCCCTGAAGTTTCTGATTTTTTTGCACGGTGTTTACGTTCCCACCAGACCATACTGCCGAGAAACGCCCCCAGGCTTAGTACCACGCCCACTCCACCGAGCAACATGACGCGTCTGGCGACAGCGGTGTATTTGCCGGTGTAGGGATCAAACTGGCAGCATAACAACAGTATCTGGTCAAAGACATTGGTGATTTTACGATTGCCCGCGGCCACCAATGCCAGACGCAGATCCGCGGGATTGTAGTGAATGCCGTAAAAATAATTGGCCAGTCGGCCGCCCGGTGTTGCAATATAAATAGCGGCGGCATGGTTATACGTGTGGGAAGCGGGATAAAACACATAATGGAATCCGACGGCTTTGGTGATGGCCTTAATGGCCGATTGCCTGCCGGTAAGAAAGTGCCAATGTGCGGCCAAAGCCTTTTTGAATTTTGGCGAAGCCACCGCGATATAGCCGGCCTTTTTATCCGCGGCGGCAGAGGGCGTATCGGTGGGATCAAAGCTGATGGTAACGACATCATAGTCCGTGCCGAGGCGGGCGGACATTTTTTCCATGGAGTGCAGCAGTCCGATTTCAACAAATGGACATACGCCGGGGCATCGGAAATAGACAAAATCAAAGATCACGGGGCGGCCTTTGTGAAAATATTGGCCCAAGCGAACCGGTTGATTATGTGAATTAACAAATTTCAGATGTAACGGCAGTTCAGCGCCGGGATGCGGCGTTATGCCCGCATTAACCGCATCGCGTGATTGCTGCGTTGCGGTTTGCAGGCTTTCAAAGGCATTGCCGGAAGCGCGGGGAGTTACGAGCATAAAAAACAGCGCTAAAACAACCGCCATTGCGGTTACAGCCAATAACCGCAAGGACGCATGAAATACCAGCCGCTTTTTATTCAGCACGTTCATGAACGAACCATTCTTACCATGACTGTGCGTTTTTTCGCATCATAGCGATGCAACGCGCACTTGCTTTCTTATTGCGTCAACGCAAATCAAAACGATTCGTGATTATAGCAATCGTTTTGGTCGTATGCCAGCCACTTCATTTGGCCGGATTATCGGGCACGGGCGGCTGCGTGGCCTTGCTGCTGCGATTGCTGAGAGTATTGATATACCAGATGATCGCATTGAGCTTGGTTTCATGCGGATGTTTTTTACCAGAAAGCATCGGGCCGTACGTGGGCGGCATGACGCCGGCCGGCTCACCAACAACCAGCAGTGTGCCGGGGTGAAGAATCATGGTGCGGAGAAATTTATAATCCGCAATCACCGTTTTTCCGTTGGTGAGCTTCCGTGGATAGCCGGCGAGATTTTTCCATGTCGGACCAACCCCCGGCTGACCATTGACGGTGTGGCAGGCAATACAACCGAGGCTCGCGTAAAGTTTGGCGCCAAGAACGTGCAGCGGAACAGTGGAAACCTTTTTCCCCGCGGCAGTTGATTGCGGGGACGCCGGCAAGAGAATCGGTTTGGCATGCGGGGTGTATTGGGCGACGACCATATCCTCAGCAAGTTCAATGCCCACAGCGGCTTGTTTGTGATTTTTCCCCACCCAATGCGGTTGGATGGAAGCGATTTGCCGCTGGTGAATCGCCGCGGACCAGTCGCTGACACTGGCCTCTTTTTGAGCCTCGAGAACATGCCGGTAATGGTGAAAAAAGGCGATAACCGCAAGCACCAGAACCACGACGAACAAAGCCATGAATGATCCCACCAGCAGGATGTTATAGGAATCAACATCATCTTTCTGCGTGTGAGCGCCGGTTTCCGGTCGCACCGCATGATCGATGTGTTCCGGCGGAGAATTGTGTTTACTGTCGTACGGATTGTTACTCATAAAAACCTCACATATTTTCCAGGGCCAAACCTTCGGCCAGTTTAGGATCACGAATGGGCATCAAGGCACTGCGCTGCAGCAGATAAGCTGTGTGCGCCACCCACAGCCCGCCGATCCCGACCAGACACAGTGCATCTATCGCCAAGGACATGGGCCGCAGCGGATTGCTTACGATTTTTTCCACTGCGCCAAGCAACTTATACGGATCATGCTCATTTGCCACGGCGGTTAAGCCGACATGGGTGTTAACCCAGACGATGGGTTGCACCTGCCAGAAGAGATCGAGATAAGCAAAAAACAGAAGCCACAGGCACCAGAAGGCCAGCATCCCCTTGTGGCGTTTGACATGTCGCGACATTAAACCGAAGAACGGCACAATAAAGTGCCCGAACAGCAGGGCGATGGTGATAATCATCCAAGGCCCGACGGTGCGCAACAGGAAAAAGGTGGTCTCTTTGGGGACATTGGCGTACCAGATGAGCATATATTGGGCAAAGCCGATGTAGGCCCAGAACATGGCCCAGCCGTAAAGCCATTTCCCCAGATCATGATAATGCTCAGTGGTAATGGAATTGGTAAGTTTCCCCTTGTGCTGAAACCACATTGCCACCAGCGGAAGCACCGCATAAACAGCCATGCCGACGCCGGCGAAGAAAAAGCCCGGTGCCATGTAGCTAAGCCATTTGGGTTGAAGCGACATGACATAATCAGCTCCGGCGAAGTTCATAACCCAGAACACCGCCAAAAATCCCCAAGCTGCCTGTTTTTGCAGCCGCCGCATGCGGGAAACGCTGCCGTCCTGATCCTGCGCGACGGACATGTTACGGAAATAGAAGCTTAATCCGATGAGAAACGCGAAGTAAATCACGCTGCGTACCATAAAGAATGGTACATTGAGATAACTGGTCTTGTTAATCAGATTCGGATCGGAATGGACGTAGTTGTAATGCGTCCAGATAAAAATTTTATGGAAACCCAGCAGCAGCGGAATGGTCAGAACCAGCAGCGGAATAAAGTTGCAACTCATGGCTTCCGCCAGCCGGCGGACCGTTACACTCCAGGAAGCGCGAAACAGATGATGGCCCAGCACAAAAAACAGGGAGCTTGCCGAAATAACGAAAAACAGCAGCCATGCGGTCAGATAACTGAACAGGAATTGCCGCCAGCCATCGTGCATGGCAGCGCCTAATCCCGTAGCGACCGCCAGTGACACAATACCCGCAATCAAGCCGCCGCTGATCAGCGGGGCACCGAGTTCATCGAGATAGAACTGATCCTTCGGCCCGAGTTGTATGATTTTATTCGACACGTTATTCACGCTCCAATTACTTGAGCCTGTTTCGCACGGACTTGGGCAACCGGCCGGCGGCAACTTTCTTCTGCGAAAGCTGCAACGCCCGCACATAGGCCACAATGGCCCAACGGTCCACAACGGGCACCTGATCCTTATACGCAGCCATGACGGCAATACCATTGGTTATTACATTGTAAAGACCGCCGTCAGGCAGAAATTTAACACCAGGACCCGTCAGGTCTGACGGCTGAACCCAGGAGCCGGCATTGGGTGAACCGGCGGCGCGCAATTTGTTGACATACTGATTGACGGTGCCGTTACCCATACCATTAAAGCCATGGCAGGGCGTGCAGAAAATATCAAATTCCTTTTGACCGCGTAAGACCAGCCGTCGCGTTACCGGAAGGGGGATTTTGGTAATAAATTGCCCCTTGCCTTTTACGAGATTCTGTCCGAACATGATACGGTTATATTGTGAACTCTTGCGGATTGCGACATGATCTTTTTTCCAGTTCCCGGGATAGGCTCTAGCTTCCGCCATGTTAACAAACGTAAAATCCTGTTGGGCCATGGTACCGGCGATATGGGGGCGCATGCCGCGGTCATCGGCAAAAACCGGGCTGCGGCGCTCCGGCGTCAAATAGGGCATGCGATCCATACCTTGAATAATCGCAAAGCGCGGGGTGGTGGTGTACGAATAGCGCCGCACGGCGATAATCCCAAATGGGATCAGGGCCAGGAGCACCAGATCACCTATAATATAAAATTTTCTTGTTCTGGCTTTCATCGTATTAATCCCTGATTTCTTCAACAGCGGCCGCACCCAGCTTGGTGAGCAATTGCGCCGTGGCTGATGGACTGTAAGACGGATCTGTAGCCTCAACGGCGATAAACATGCCGTCATCGGTTACCCGACGGAAGCGTTCGGAAGTAAATAACGGATGATAAAATTGCGGCAAGCGCGCCAGCACAAACAAGCCATGCACGACAAACAATGTACCACCGAGAATACCTAGCGCAAAAGCCATGGGGATATGGCCCGGCAGCCCCCAATAAGGTTTTCCGGAGAATATCATGGGGTAGAGAAACGCATTGCACAGCGGGGCCAGTACGAGAATGGAAAATACGCCGCCCATAGCACCGGCAAGTGCAATCCACGGCAGAATGCTCGGGCGCAGGCCCATGGCTTTATCCATGCCATGGACGGGAAACGGCGTGTAACAATCCCATTTTTTGTAACCGGCTTTACGCAAAGCTACCGCGGCATCCAGCAATGTTTGCACATCATGGAATTCCGCCAGCAGACCATACATCCGCGGTTGACTGACTACTGCTTCTATGTTGTGTGCGGTACTCATAACCACCATCTCACTAACATCAGATCAACGATCCGATCCTATTCATTAATGTCCTGCCGCTCCGGCGGAGGAATCATCATGCACATGCCCTTCGGCCTGCGGCAGAATCGCTTTTACTTCCGACATCGCAATCATCGGCAAAAAGCGGCAGAACAATAAAAACAACGTAAAGAACAGCCCGATACTGCCCGCAAATGTCAGCCAATCCACATACGTCGGAGCGTAATTGTGCCAGGCGCTGGGCAGGAAATCACGATTCAACACCGTGACGATAATAACAAAGCGTTCGCTCCACATGCCAACGAGGCATAACAACGCCGCCGGCAGGGCCAGCCACCAGGTTGTACGGGCGAATTTGAACCAGAAAATCTGCGGCACTACGCAATTGCAGAATAGAATCAGCCAGCCCATGCGCCAATACGGCCCCATGATGCGGGTAAGATACGCAAACTGTTCATAGCCGTTACCGCTGTAATAGGCGATGAAAAATTCCATCATATAGACGTACGTGACGATGGATCCCATGACCAGCGTGATTTTCGCCAGATTGTCCAAATGCCGCTTGGTAATTAAGTCTTTAAGCCCAAAGAGTTCGCGGGCCGGGATAGCCAATGCCAGAACAAGAAAATTTTATATTATAGGTGATCTGGTGCTCCTGGCCCTGATCCCATTTGGGATTATCGCCGTGCGGCGCTATTCGTACACCACCAC
>JAJZCT010000138.1 GCA_021828925.1 Planctomycetota bacterium | reverse complement strand
AGACTGGGCTGTGAGATATTGGATGGTGTGATGGTTGCCTCAATTGTAAATGACTGCGATTCCGGCAGGCCCGCCAGCAAATCCGTCAGCATCCGCATTGATACGCCGCATCCGCGATGGCTTGGAGCAACGGCGATCTGCCAGATAAACAGCACATTCGGCTGATCCGGTGGAATATACGCCGTGACAAATCCGATTACCTCGCCATTTATTTCCGCTACGCGACTTGTCAGCGCAAAATCACGGCATAACAGCAGATACAAATATCGGGAGTTCATATCCAGCGTTTCGGAGTCCTCAACAAGCCCGTGAATGGCGGCGGCGTCGGTCAGCAGCGGCCGGCGTACGACCGCCGCGCCATGGCGCAGTTGAGCATTGGTTGCGGGGGGAACTAATTCCATGATGTTCAAATCGCCTCCACAGCAGCAACTCGAAAAAACGCAATAACGATACAGCGATGGCAAAATGCGAATCGCCGCAACAATAACATGACCCCGTACCGAGGATCCTGCCTTTTCTTATTTTTTGGGGACAACCGGAAAGTCGGTGCTATTCGCCACACCGCCTGCGCAGCAATCGCGAAATATATATTTCGCGATTCACCACGACGAATCTTCGTCGCATGGTTGTCCTTAAACCGCTTTTAATAAAATTACCGACGCATGTCAACCCCATGGACAGGAAAAAAAGAATTTTTTTTCGGATAATTGCGATGCGAAGCATGCGGGGCGTTGATCAGATGTGGGATCATGTCCCGATAATCTGGCGGAGTTGGCCTTCTGATGCGGTCAACAATTGATCGGCGGTTGCCGCGTCGCAGTGCCGCACGCGCATGACGACAGCACGCTTCACGTTTCCCCGGGACTGCTGCAGTAATTCAGTGGCGTCGGTGCGATTGATACCGGTAATACGCATGATAATGCGTACCGCACGATCAATAAGCTTACTGTTTTTCAGGCAGTCCACGTCCACCATAATATTACCATAGACTTTTCCGATGCGCGTCATCGCCAGAGTGCTGATGGTATTAAGAACCAGTTTGGTGGCGGTGCCGGCTTTCAGGCGGGTTGAACCGGTGAGAATTTCCGGGCCGGTTTCGATACAGATAAACATATCGGCATCCGTGGTGATGTGTTCGCGTCGGGTACAGGCGAGAAAAATCGTCTTTGCCCCACATGTGCGGGCTTCGGCAATCGCGCCGTGAACAAAGGGTGTGGTGCCGCCGGCGGCGATTCCCACGACCACATCGTGATTGCCGATGTGAATATCGCGCAAAGCCCGCGCTCCGGCTTCTGAATCATCTTCGACATTTTCAATGGAACGCTGTATGGCGGCTGAACCGCCGGCGATAATGCCGATCACCATCCCCGGATCGGTGGAGAATGTTGGCGGACATTCCGCCGCATCCAATATGCCCAAACGACCACTGGTGCCCGCCCCGACATAAATGAGCCGGCCGCCGGAGCAAAACGCGCTGGCCACCAGTTCAACCGCCCGGGCGATAGTATCCGCCTGTTGGCCCACCGCGGCAACCGCCCGCTGATCTTCCTGATTCATCAGTCGCACGGCATCCAGCACGGGCAGGGCATCAAGCTGCGCTGAATCAGGATTGAATTTCTCGGTGTCAATATGACTGCGGTCATGAATCATGTTCGGGTGTCGCCTCATTATTCAAGAAAAGCGGTAACTTTCGCTTTGGATCCCCTGCGAGGTACAGCGTCCGCGTGGGGTATGCAAATTCAATTCCCGCCTGTTCATACGCCTGCATCAAGGCGAGGTTAAAGCGTTCCGTGTAAGCCATATATCCCCAGTAATCAGTGGCGGGACGGTAGTAGTAAAATACCTGGATATTCAGTGAATCGGCGTTGAAGTCGCTGAAGTGCACACGCGGAGGAAATACCTCGGGATTCACCGCATCATGTACATTATCGCGAAACTCCGGTGAATTCAGCAGATCCTTGATTATCTTTACCGCCTCGCGCATTTTGGTTGGCGAGGTGTCATACGTCACCGTGATATTCAGTTGCCGGCGGATATAAGGCCGCAGAGAATAATTTTGCACACTGCCGTTGACAATATCCGAATTGGGGACGGTTACCAGCGTTCCGTCGAAGATCCGTAACCGTGTGGAGCGAAATCCGATCGCCTCAACCGTTCCGGTAAAGCCCTGATAGGCAATAGATTGTCCGACGATGTAGGGCCGATCCAGCAGCAGGGTAATGGAGCCGAAGAAGTTCTTCAATGAGTCCTGCGCGGCCAGGGATACCGCCAAGCCTGCTATGCCCAGTCCGGCCAACCATGAACCGATGTCGCGGCCGAACACGTCCTGCATAATAAACAGAAAGCCGATGATGGCCACAAATAAGCGCAGTGTTTTACGCACAATTGGAACAATCTGCTCGGTCAGCGGCGTATCATGCTTGGCGATGAATTTCTTAAGCGTTAATTCAACCGTGCTGACAATATTAAACAGGTACCAGAAAAACACCACCGCCGACAATAGTAAAATGGCTCTTCCACATATTTCCCGCAGCGTCGGGGCCATGTGCAGTTGGCCCAGTCCCGTCAGGAGAAATACGGTGAACAGGAAGAGATTGCCCGGCCCTGCCGCACCCGCGATCAGCAGCGACTGGAAATGCCAACGACGTGATTCCAGTGACTTGCCGGCGCGCTGTAACGCGAACGCCGCAAGGCGTCCGGCGGCAACTCCGATAAAAATGCACGCCAGAAGAATAATCCAATTGTAATAATGATTCTGACTGATTAAATCTCCAAGCCGAATTTGACTGGTCAGATGGGTCAGCAGGCTCCCCAGCGAATGATGCTTGGCCGGCGCGGTTGCTGGCGCAACAGTGGTAGTCGGAACTTTTAAATGTACTGGAAGCTGCGGCATTTTTTTTCCCATCTAAAACCTTCATATTGGCAATATTACATCTTTGCCGGTTCTCCATTTACAGGCTCTACCATGATTAGAGAGAAAATTCAACCCTGTCGATTTTCCTTTTTCTGGAGGATTTCGGGCAACCGATGTCCGCCACGGCGGTATGACGCCCGCCGTGCACATGCAAAAGCGGGCGTGCGGGTACGCCATGAGGCTGCGTCCGCCGGTCTGCAGGGTTCACAGACTCCAGCGCTTGGCCTGCGGACATTTTCCGGTAAACTCTGATTATGGAAAAGAAGAAGTCCCAAAGTTTTGAAATTGATCTGGTGAAGGAGTTCCGTTTTGAGGCCGCTCATCGGCTGCCGCGCGTACCGGCTGATCATAAGTGTGCCCGTTTGCATGGGCACTCCTTTCGCATTGAAGTGCATGTTGCGGGTCCGGTAAATCCCGAATTGGGGTGGTTAATGGATTTTGCGGACGTGCAGCAGGCCTTTGCCCCGTTGATGGATCAGTTGGATCACCGCTATCTTAACGACATTCCGGGTCTGGAAAATCCCACCAGTGAGAACCTCGCTCGCTGGATATGGATACGCTTGAAAGACCGGCTGCCGCAAATGGCGCAAATTACGGTTCACGAAACCTGTACCAGTCGATGTATTTATCGTGGAAAAGAAAAATCATGATATGGGAATAAATCGCTTGGCGGAATCCCTGCGATTCACTAAAATAAACCGCTTGGAGTGCCTTTGTGCCTCAGGCAATGGCAACTCCAACGCGGATGCGAGGTTATTTTGAGGCGTTACTTTTCCACGTAGGCGCCGGTTTTCGGGGCTTTTCGTGTGGAGGGCTTATTTTGGCTTTGAATGGAAAAGGTGTGTCAGTGACAACTTTGGTTGAGCCGCAGCAGAAAATTGATCCCTCTCCCTCGCAAATGATGGATTGGTACCGTCAGATGGTGCTGATCCGGGCGTTTGAAATGCGCTGTGCCCAATCGTACCAACAGCAAAAAATCGGCGGTTTCTGCCATTTGTACGTCGGACAGGAAGCGGTTGCGGTGGGCAGCATCGCGGCGGTTCGTCCTTCGGATTACGTTATTACCGCCTATCGGGATCATGGCCACGCCATTGCCCGCGGGATGGATATTCATCCGCTGTTTGCCGAACTCTACGGGAAAAAGACCGGTTGCTCCCACGGCAAGGGCGGGTCAATGCACTTTTTTGATACCGAGAAGAATTTCTTCGGCGGCCATGCGATTGTCGGGGCACACATTCCTCTGGCGACGGGCCTGGGTTGGGCGGCCAAGTACCGCAAGGAAGACCGGGTGGTGCTGTGCTATTTCGGTGATGGAGCCATTAATCAAGGTTCATTCCATGAGGCTCTGAACCTGGCGGGACTTTTTAAACTGCCGATTATTTTCATGGTGGAAAACAATGGCTACGGTATGGGTACGCACCTGCACCGGGCCTCGGCCGTTACCGATCTGAAGTTGCGTACAGGTGATGCCTACGGTATTCCCGGCAAAGATGTTGACGGCATGGATTGTGTGGCAATGTATCGGATGATGGTGGCGGCGGCGGAATATTGCCGGAAGGGTAACGGATCCATTTTCCTGGATGTCAAAACCTATCGCTATCGCGGCCACAGCATGTCCGACCCCCAGAAATACCGAACCAAAGAAGAAGTGGCACAATATCAGGAACACGACCCCATCGGTCGGCTCGAAAAACAACTCAAAGACGCACACGTTCTCGACGATAAAAAAGTAACCCAGATCAGTGATGAAATCCATGCCCAGGTGGAAGCGGCCCATGAGAAGGCCGACGCGGATCCATATCCGGATAACACGGAGGTGTGGTCGGATATTTACGCCAACCCCTATGGGGCATACCAGGTCTGAGCGTTGGCGAACGCGTACGGTAGTGCCAAGTGTGTGTGCCGTACCTGCGTGGGTTAATTGAAGTTGAAACTCAACAACACGAAGGAATAACAGTTATGCCCGAAATTCAAATGCGTGAAGCGCTCAATCAGGCCATGTGCGAAGAAATGCAGCGCGATCCGGATGTGTTTTTAATTGGGGAAGAAGTAGCCGAATACGACGGTGCTTATAAAGTATCGCAGGGAATGCTGGCTAAATTCGGCCCGATGCGCGTTGTGGACGCGCCGATTTCCGAGTGCGGCTTCGCCGGACTTGGTGTGGGCGCGGCAATGGTGGGCATGCGGCCGATTATCGAATTTATGACCTTTTCCTTTTCGCTTGTCGCATTTGACCAGGTGGTTAACAATGCGCCGAAGGTTCGGCACATGTCCGGCGGACAACTGAAAGTGCCGATTGTTTTCCGCGGCATATCCGGACCGGGACAGCAGCTTGGTGCCACGCATTCCTGGACCGTTGATGCGCTTTACACACACATTCCGGGCCTGAAAGTGGTCTGTCCGACAACTTCGTATGACGCCAAGGGGCTTTTGAAAACGGCGATTCGCGATGATGATCCGGTGATCTTCCTGGAAAATGAATCCATGTATGGCCTGCGCGGAGAAGTTCCGGAAGAAGAATATCTGTTGCCTTTTGGTCAAGCCGATATTAAGCGCGAAGGTACCGATTGTACGGTTGTGGCATGGGGGCATGGCTGCCTGACGGCCCTGGCCGCCGCGGAAAAGTTGCACAAGGAACACGGCATTGAAGTGGAAGTGGTTGATCCGCGCACGCTGCGGCCGCTGGATATGCCCGCCATTATGGCCTCGGTTAAGAAGACCGGCTATTGCGTGACGGTGGAGGAAGGTTATCCGCAGTGCGGTGTGGGGTCGGAAATTGCCGCGCAGTTGCAGGAAAACTGTTTCGACTATCTCGATAATTCAGTTGTTCGTGTTGCCTCGCTGGATGTCCCCATGCCTTACAGCAAGCCCTTGTTGCAGCATGTGGTGCCGGGGGTGGATCGCGTGGCCGATGCCATCAAGAAAGCCATTTATTTTCAAGGCTGAAATTGCACGGGACGCCGATGAATATGACAACCTCCGGGCCGGTAACGCTCGATTCCGCTGATTTGGATAAAGTCTTTGCACTGGCCGCACAAAAATCGGCGGCAACACTGGCGGCGTGGAAGCCGGAAAATGGCGCACCGGTTTTTACCATTCAAGGAAAATATCAGGCCCGTAACTGGACCCTCTGGACCGAGGGCTTCCTGTTGGGCATTCCGTTGCTGATTTTTGACGGCAACGGTAATGATGAACTCCCGATTCTTGCCGAGAAGCATATCCTCAGCCATATGGCCCGGCATGTATCCAACATCGGCGTGCATGACCACGGATTTAACAATATTTCAACGTATGGAAATCTGCGCCGGCTGATGCTGATAAAAAAAATCCCTTATGACGCACATTATCTGAACTTTCTTGAAATGGCGCTGAAAGCCAGTGGGGCGGTGCAGGCCGCTCGTTGGACGGCCATTGCTTCCGAACCGGAAAAGAATCCCGCCCGGCGTGATACCGGCTATATTTATTCATTTAACGGGCCACATTCTCTGTTCAGCGATACAATCCGCTCCCTGCGGGCTTTGGTGATGGCGTGGAATCTCAAGCATGAACTGTATGGCGAAAATGATCGGCCCATCAACCTGCTGGCACGCAGTATTCACCACGGATTAACCACCGCAAAATACAATGTGTTCTACGGTACCGGCAGAGACTTTTATGATACCCAGCCGGGGCGCGTGGTGCATGAGTCCATATTCAATATCAATGACGGACGATTTCGCTGTCCGAGCAGTCAGCAGGGGTTCAGCCCGTTTTCCACCTGGACCCGCGGGCTGGCCTGGATACTGCTGGGATTCGCCGAGCAGTTGGAATTTCTCGCCACGCTCACCGATGCGCACTGGGTGAGTCTGGCCCCTCACTTTGCGGACCCTTTGCAGTCTGATCTGAAAAAAACGGTTATGGATACCTACTTGAACGCAGCACTGGTAACCGCGCAATGGTATCGTCAGAACAGTTTCACGGACGCAATGGTTTACTGGGACTCCGGCGCGCCGCATCTACCCCGGCCTGTGCAATACCGCAGCACAGCTTCCGATCCATACAACGACCATGAACCCATTGATTCAAGCGCCGCGGCCATTGCCGGGCAGGGTTTTATCCGTCTTGGTCGATTTCTGGATTCCCGTAAGCCCGGTGCGGGATCGGATTACCTGACATGTGGCATGCGCATTGCAAAAACGCTTTTTTCCGAGCCATACTTAAGTACTTCACCGGACCATCAGGGATTGATTCTGCATTCGATTTATCACCGGCCCAATGGCTGGGATTATATCCCGCCGGGGCGTAAAATTCCGTGCGGTGAAAGCAGTCTGTGGGGGGATTATCACGCGGTGGAACTCGCGCTGCTGCTGCAGAACCTGAAAAAAGGGAAGTATTATCACTTTTTTGATCAATAAAGCCGGCTGTCATCGGCGGCATCCAACGCACAACCGAAAACGATATTTGCCGCAGCATTGTCAGATAAAATAATCGCCTCTGCCATCCTGCACCGTCCGTCGCACGCGATTCCAACGGCCATGGGATTGCTCCTCCCGATCCCAATCGGGACTGCGTGATTGCGGGACTATTCCCCATCTATCATAATGCTCATCAACGTGATCGGGCGTGCCGGAACGTGGGTCTGCGATGATACTAACATTCCTTGGCAACAACGCCCCGCTCATGCAGCCGTGGGTGGGAACCCACGGCCGTTTTCGCGAACGGGGTCTGGGCGACCTCCGCCGCCACGTTCGCGGCTGCTTTCGCCCCGCCTAACGCGTCACGCACCTCCGTTGAGATGTTTTTTGTATGCGCACTTGCCGATCATGAGAAATTCTCATAGGCTATTTCTTATGGAAACAATCGAATTACCCGGTATGACGCCCAGGCGAGCAGAGGCCCATAAAGGCGATTTTGGAAAAGTGCTGGTAATAGCCGGATCGGACTGCATGATCGGTGCCCCGGCAATGGTGGC
>JAJZCT010000137.1 GCA_021828925.1 Planctomycetota bacterium | reverse complement strand
AGGTCTGAAGTTTGATCTTCAGCAGGCAAAACAGCTCGGATTTAACACAGTACGCAAGCACCAGAAAATTGAACCCGACCGTTGGTACTACCATGCCGACAGACTCGGCCTGCTTGTTTGGCAGGACATGCCGGCTACGGCACTAGGCCACCAACGGTTGACCGCCAATAAACCGGTGCCCTACCCGGGATCGCCCAAGCACCGTGAATACGAAATCGAGTTGCGCAGGATCATCACCCAGCAGCACAATCATCCGTCCATCGTGATGTGGATCCCATTCAACGAGGGCTGGGGAGAGTTCGACACGTCTTATATCGCCAACCTCGTAAAGAAATGGGATCCCAGCCGCCTGGTCGATCAGATGAGCGGATTCAATGTCTGCGGATGCGGATTGGGGAGCGGAGATGTGATTGATCGTCATAACTTGCGGGGAGTG
Organism: Planctomycetota bacterium; assembly: GCA_021828925.1. Next base: position 7,447 of record JAJZCT010000137.1, on the reverse strand, counting down.
TCGGCCGGTCCTCCACCGTTACCCAAAGGGCATGAAGCCGCGATCATCGGAGAATTCGGTGCCTATGGCTATAGCGTGCCTGATCACACCTGGGACCCGAAACACTCTCACCCGCGTTTGAAAGTCTCTGGTGCCGAGGCTCTCACCCGGGACTATGTGGCGGCTATGCGACAGATCCGGGAATTTGCCCTCAAATCCGGCCTCAGTGGGGCAAACTATAATCTGTTTGCTGACGTTGAGCATCAGGTCAACGGGCTGTACACCTATGACCGCAGGGTATTCAAAGCTGACAAGTCGCGGGTCCGCGATGCCAACCTGGCGGTCATTGCTTCTGCCGCCGAACTGCTGAGGTAAGCCCATGGGTCCCGCTGGAAACAGGAAAAAAAACACAGTGAAAAGCAACCAATCGCCCAATATTCTTTGGATTTGCACGGATCAGCAGCGATGGGACACCCTAGGCTGTTACGGCAACAAGGCGGTCAAAACACCAAACCTTGACCGGCTGGCCGCCCGTGGAGTGCTCTTCGAGAGTGCGTATTGCCAGAGCCCCGTGTGCACTCCAAGTCGCGCGAGTTTTTTAACCGGGCGTTACCCCCGAACCACGGGATGCCGACAAAACGGCCAGTCTATAGCCGCGCAGGAAACCTTGATCACCCGTCTCCTTGCGGATAACGGCTATGCCTGCGGCCTCTCTGGCAAATTGCACATCTCCGCATGCCATCCATCGGCCGCGCCGGTGATGGAACGCCGCATCGATGACGGATATACCGAATTTCACTGGTCCCACCACCCTGACCCGGACTGGCCGGCCAATGAATACACTCAGTGGTTGCGCCAGCACAATCTCAGCTACAAAAAACAGCCTCACCCGGAATCAACTTACGTGGATCGCGGTATGCCGGCTGAGCATCACCATACGAGATGGTGCGCTCGAAAAGCAGCCGACTTCGTCGAAGCATATGCTGGCTTTCATCGCCCATGGCTGTTCTCTGTTAATTTCTTTGATCCACATCACCCCTTCGACCCTCCGCCAGAATATCTGGAACGCTATGTTCACAAACTGGACGATATTCCGCTGCCCACTTACACCAGGGGCGAGTTAGAGAGCAAATCGCCCTTTCAACTCAAGGATCATCAAGGTGCATACGGTGGAGCTGCTGGATTACCCTTCGATCAGATGACAGACAAAGATCACCGCTTGGTGCGCGCAGCTTACTGGGCCATGTGTGATTTCATCGACGACCAGGTTGGCGTTATTCTTGACGCCTTGGACAGGACCGGACAAACCGAAAATACCATCGTCATTTTTATGTCTGACCATGGCGAAATGCTCGGTGACCACGGAATATACCTCAAGGGACCATATTTTTATGAACCGGCCATACATGTCCCATTGATCGTTTCATGGCCGGGCGGGATCGGCGGCGGACGCCGCATTCAATCACTCATCGAACTGGTGGACTTGGCACCCACGCTGCTTGACGCTGCGCATCTGCCTCCATCCCCTGCGATCCAGGGAAAATCCATGTGGCCGATGCTCACCGATTCACGTTATGAGGCCGCGCATCACGACGACGTGTACTGCGAATATTATAATGCGATGCCTTGGCACACAAACCCCAAGGCCTATGGAACGATGCTTCGCACAAACCGACATAAGATCGTAGTCACGCATGGCTTCGCCGGCGGAGAACTATATGATCTGGCACAGGATCCCGATGAGGTGCGAAATCTATGGGACGCCCCGGAGCACTCAGTCGTCCAGGCTCAACTGCTTAAACGCCTCTGTGATCGGATGGCGTGGACTGTAGACCCGATGCCTCACCGCGAGGCACCCTTTTAACGGCCGCGAAGACACAAAAAGAACCAACTCTGCCGCCGGTTGAACGCCATCCTCGGCAGCTTGGAGAACAAATCCGGAAACCATAGGCATAACCCCAGTTCCATCTCTGTACCGCGTCAACGGATCGCGATGCGCCTGATCCGATTCCAACCCCGTTGCCCACTCCGCCTGGGCGGCTACTTCCGATACGGCGGCAATAAAGTTCTAATTTCCCCGATGTCGCGCAGCGCCGCCGAAAACAAAGGGATTTCACCGGGCACTGCACTTGGACGGGGTCTCGGGGGCGAATCTACTGTTTTTCATCGAATAATGTTGCCATCTCAATTTGTTCAAGGCTGCGTTGCTTGGTCTCGGGCAGCAGGAGCAAAGCCCAGAAAAATGCGAGAACCCCCATTAAAGCGAATCCTATAAAAATGATTGATCCTCCGCGCTTGAACAATACCGGAAAGATCAGCCCCACGATCACGCTGGTAGCTTCAGCCATGAAAACGGCGATTCCCATCGCGGTTCCGCGAATACTCAAGGGGAACATCTCGCCAAGGACGATCCACACAATCCCGCCCCAGCTAAGCGCAAAACTTATCTGGAAGACCGCCAAACAGGCAATCGCCACGTATCCTGAGTGCGCTATATCCGGTGAAGCCCCAAACACGATGCCAAGTACGGCCATACTGAAAGCCATGGCCAAGGCACCAACCATCAGCGGGATTCTCCGCCCCATTCTGTCTACGATGAATGCCGCCATGATGATTGTCATCAGCAGACCGAGGGCTGAAAATCCCACGTTGGCCAATATAGCTGCCTGCACGCTAAAACCGATGGTGGTCAGCACTGCAGGGGCATAGTACGTGACCGCGTTTATGCCGATGAGTTGCTGCAATATTCCAAGGCCGCTACCCACGATGACGAGTTTTCGGAGTCGGGACGAACGCAAAGCGACGCGGAAGTCCGTTCGGATGTTTTCCTTCTGGAGCAGGTTCTTTATGCCATTGATTTCTTCATCAACTGATGACGCATCCCGAAAACGTGCGAGAACCGCTCTTGCAGCCACCTCATTGCCCGTTCTGACGAGCCATCGCGGACTTTCCGGCAAGAAAAAGGACCCTCCAAGCATGAGCAGAGCAGGCACCAGGCCGATCGCGAACATCCAGCGCCACGCACCATAGGGAGCCAGGACGGTTCCTACAATGCTCGAGCCGAGAACTCCAGCGTAGATCATTATTTGAAAGAGTCCCGTGAATGCTCCCCGTCCCGCAGCTGGTGCTATCTCCGCGATGTAGATGGGGATAATGACGGTAGCAATTCCCACGGCGACCCCGAGAACCAGCCGGGAAGAAATGAGCACCGCAACATCGGGTGCCAGCGCAGCACCTAGAATCCCCAGACTGAAGATAAGGGCCGCTGCCGCGATTACTCTTTTCCTGCCAACGATGTCGGCAACGGGGCCGACGGCCAACGCGCCGAAGATGGAACCGAGCAAGGCCGCGCTTACGACGGCACCGGTAATCACGGGACTCAAGTGGAGGTCCGGCACCGCAAAAAGAAGCGCCGCAGCCACGACTCCCAACTCGTAGCCACGGACTCCGCCTCCCAAGGATCCCATGAGGTAACCTAGCGCGTTAATACCTGTCCGTTTCAAATTCAGATAACCTTGCCTCGCTGACTCGTCATACCAAAGTACGAGATACTATCAAAAGTTGCGGACGGTGTAAAAGAGGCGGTGTTATTCAAGAATTGTCATTTGGTGTTCCTTTTATCCGTAAGCCGCCTCGGATAATAATATGATGGAAACCACGAACTTTTAAAATGGGGTTTGCGGCGACGCTCTGGCCGGGGCGATTGCGCATTGAAGCGGAAGCGCGGGTCGCGGCGCGTTCTGATCAGGCAGACGCCAGGGCTATGGTCAGGCGGTTGGCAATGGTTATCCACCGAAGCGAAGGGGCATAACCGGAAGGGAATGCCGATCCGGCAGGCCCAGATAGATTGAACCGGCGATTAGCGCTGCAGCCAGGCTGGTGATGACATCAGCATCAACATCAACTCGCACACGGCCAGTTTACTTGCGTTTTTCGTCATGTAATGTTAAACAGTGCACAATATGATGTAAATGGCCGAGATACATGTCGCCATGGGATAACCGTGACATCGAACGAAGGTAGTTTCATTTATGAAGATCATGCCAGTAACATTGCATCGGCGGCCTCTGCATACAAGCCCATTGTGCTCTACGGTGGTCGGGCTTTTGGTGGCTGGTGTTATTCTGTCCACGGTCGCAGCATCGGCAGCGGTGCGTGATTTGCCGCGCATGCCCGCCCAGAAGCGCAACAGCTACTACGCCTGCAACCGTGCACCCTTGCTGCCGGAAGCCGTACTGCGATTGCCATACGGTGCCGTTCATGTCCACGGTTGGATTCACCACATGTTGGTGATCGAATCGCACGGTATGGAAGGCCGCATGGACGAGGTAAAGAACGGTCACGATGTGGTTGATGGTCCCGCGGACAAGTGCGACTACGACAAGACGGCATGGACTCATCGCGGCTCCATGAGCGCCAATGGCTGGGAGGGAGTGCCGTACTGGCTGCGTGGGTATGTTCCCATGGCTTATCTGCTTCGGAACAAGCGGATGATGGCCGACGCCACGCATTGGATACATGGCATTATGTCTACACAATTGCCGGATGGTTATTTCGGGCCATTGCACCTTAAGACGGCGCACAACGGACTGCCGAAGCTGTGGCCGAACCAGATCATGCTGGAGGTATTGCAGGCATACTATACCGATACGGGCGACAGGCGGGTATTGACGCTGGAGACCCGCTATTTTCATTATCTTGCCGCGCTTCCCCCCAAGGTGTTCAGTTGGGGTTGGGGGAGGTGGCGATGGAGCGAGGGGATTCATGCTATTTACTGGCTTTACAACCGAACCGGAGACAAGTCTCTGCTGAAACTTGTGAAAGTTATCAATGCGCACAGTGCCAACTGGACGGCGGGTATTGCCTCATATCACGGGGTAAACTTTGGCGAGGGTTTTCGTGAACCAGCGGAATATTATGAACTTTCTCATAATCCGCGTGACCTGCAGGCCACGCGGAACGACTGGAAAATTATGTTCGGACTGTACGGTCAGGTTGCGGGTGGTGGCTATGGTGCCGATGAAAATGCCCGCTTTGGCTATTTTGGTGCACGGCAGGGCATTGAAACCTGCGCCATTGTGGAAAATATGCTCAGTGATGAAATTCTGACCGGTATCGCAGGAAACCCCTCTTGGGCCGATCGCTGCGACCGCTTGGCCATGAATATGCTGCCCGCGGCCGCCACTGCCAATATGAAAGCGCTGCACTATCTCACCGCGCCGAATCAGATTCAGCTTGATCCCGGCAATAAGCACCCGGACATTGACGACAGCGGCACGATGTTTTCCTACAGCGCCGGTCCGGTTTATCACTGCTGCGAACACAACTTCAGCCAAGGTTGGCCGTTTTACAATGAAAGCGTATGGCTGGCCACCAGTGACAACGGCTTGTTGGCGAATTTCTACGGCGATTCCACCGTGACGGCGAAGGTGGGTGACGGGAGGAAGGTGCATATTGTCGAGACCACCCGATATCCTTTCGGTCAGAGCGCCCGGTTTGTACTTACCAGCAGCCACAGAATTAAATTCCCGCTTTATCTCCGGGTGCCGGACTGGTGTCAGGGCGCATGTGTCAGGATTAACGGCAAACCGGCATCCGTTAAAGCAACACCGTGTTCCTACATTCGCATTAACCGTGCATGGCATAACGGGGACAGCGTAAGTCTGATCCTGCCGATGCACGTAACCGTTCATCGTTGGACGACCAACCCGCAGGCCCGCAATGCGGTTTCCATCAGCTACGGCCCCCTGGCATTTTCGTTGAGGATAAAGCAACGGTGGAAGGTTTATCCTGGTGTTTCACTATTACCCCACTGGGCGGTTTACCCGGCTTCACCATGGAATTATGGATTAATATTGAATTCGCAAAATCCGGCACACTCGTTTACGGTGGTACGCAAGGCCGGCCCGGTGCCATTGCAGCCTTGGACACAGAAGACGGTACCCATTGAGCTGCGCGTAAAGGCCCGGCAGATTCCGGCCTGGAAAATTAACAAATATGGGATGATCGGCAAATTGCATGAAAGTCCGGTACTCTCCTCGCAGCCGGTAAAGACGGTCACGCTGATCCCGATGGGAGCGGCACGTCTGCGCGTATCGATGTTCCCCGTCATCGGTGCCGGACCGGATGCCCATCATTGGCGGCCGCACCACAGGTCGGTCGCGTCGGCATCCTGGTGCAACCACGGCGATTTGATACCGGCGATGATCGATGGCTTGACTCCAACGTCTTCAGCGGACATCGAAAATCTACCACGCTTTACATGGTGGCCTCATAAAGGCACCCGCGAATGGGCGCAACTGACATTTGCCAAAGTAAAAAACGTCTCCCAATGCCGCGTGTATTGGTTTGATGACAAGGCGGTTCATGGTAACTGCCGGACTCCGGAAAATTGGAAGCTCTATTATCGCCGCAGTGGACGTTGGATACCGGTTCATAACCTCGACCGGTATGGTACATCAATTAACACCTACAACATTGTGAGCTTTGCTCCGGTGACTACAGGGGCCTTGCGACTTGTGGTGCAGCTTGAGCCTCACTTTTCCGGCGGCGTCATGCAATGGAAGGTGAACTGATTCTGCGGTCACAGTTTGAATAGAGCCACGACAGAACCACCTTCCATGCTGAGCCTATGCGGTTGGGGCACGCAGATCGGCCGTTGGTAGCTGACCGATTAGTGCCTCAAGTCCCGATCTAAAGTTGCCACATTTTTGTTCACTGTTCGCATCCATTTTGGTTTCCATTGGGGGTGCCCGTGAGTGTGCCTGCGCGGCGCAGAGAGGAAATTCTAACCTTCGCCAAATAGCGGCCGATGAGCAAAACCTCAGGAACTATCTATAATGGGAACTCATGGTCGCGACACGTGAACAATTTGGCGGCGAAATGACGTGCGAGAAGCCAAGGCTTCCGCGCACCCCGCGATCGGCCCGCGAGCGGTTTTTACATTCCGGCCTGCGGAATTGACCTGTGTGTTGATCGCGCTGCATTCCCGCGTTGCTTCGCGTCCGAAGTTTATCCCGATGACCTGATTTATTCTTGTGATATCGGGATGTCTTCGTGGTGAAAATTCGTTACTGTCCGTTGAGCAAAGCGCAGCGCTTCCGCATTATTCTAACTCCCAACTCCTGACTCCCAGCTTCTCAACGCCCCCCTTCGCATCCGAAGTTTATCCCGATGACCTGGTTTATTCTTGTGATATCGGGATGCCTTTGTGTCTTGGTGGTGAAAAACCGTATCAATGATCAATGAGAAATGACCCCCGGTGCGGCGGCACACGGTGATTTGCGGAACCGGCATCCCGATGGCTTGCTCCCGGCGCAATCAGAATTTCGCCCCGGGTGAACCGCGACTTAAAGAAAACATCACGGCGGAAACGGTGTTGCCGGGAATTGTGACGGCCAAGGTGGTGTCGCGGTTTCGCCGGGTTTGCGTATCGGTTAAACTTTGAGCCATGAAGCCATCCCGTAAA
>JAJZCT010000136.1 GCA_021828925.1 Planctomycetota bacterium | reverse complement strand
AGGTGCTTTCCAGTGCTCTGTCGGGAAACCTGTGGCCATAAACCTTGGCGGATAATCATCGGTTGGTGTAATCATGTCGCCAAATGCCGCCTGAACGGCTTGCCAGGTGCATTGGCCCAGCGATCGGAATTCGTCGTTTTTATCGCGTGCCATGAACATGATCTGATCCACAATCGGCAAAATATTCGTGCAACCTTCAATCCACAGTGTTTTCGATGACACAGCTTTCGATTCAACTGCTTCGAAAAGTAAATATCGGCCGATATGTGTTTCTGAATCATGTTCGTCCAGCGCACTGGAAAGCACCTCGCACTGTTGCTGGTAATCCCGGCCAAAACCGATCAAGGCTACCTTCCGAAAAAGCTCATAAGCCGGCGATTGTTCCGGCGGCATAAATGATCTCCATTTATTTTTTTCCAGCCGCACCGCTGCGCCGGTAATAAACCGCGGATCAGCCAGGCAACGCGCTGCCATGGTAGCCATGGCAACCAGACCATCGGGATCCTCCGATCCGGTCACAAACAGGTCATTGCGGCTTGGGGTCATAACCACATGATCTCCGCGCACCGGAAGTTGCCAGATCAGGTCATGCAGAAACAGCCTTGAAGCGTCATAAGAATCATGCCAATCCGATACGTGCACGCCCGGAGCCACCGATTTAAAATCACGGTTGCTTATCGCCCAAAGGTTGTCCCGCGCCACCGCCAGCGCCTCATCGCGCGTAACGCCCCATCCGGACAACTGATCATGATTGACCGAACCGATGCTGTTTGGCAGGTCATATACCAGTTCCAGTGCCAGATGTTCTGTAAACGGCTCATCGGTGAAATTCACTTTTTTATCCTGATCCGCCCGTTTACGCATCAGTGCATAGGTCACCCGATCGCGGACACGCGGCAAAAGATGGCTTTTGGCCTCCTGCCAGGAAGTCGCGTAGGAATCAGGAACCGCTTCCATTGTGGTTGCGGTTAACGCCGCAATCATACGCGTTCGATCCGCAGGCTTGGCACGGCAATAATCCGCGAACAGTGTGCCAAGAAAATATTGTGCATCGGGTTTATCCGCCCGACGCAGTGAAATACAGAATTTTTCTTCGTCAAAATGCACCGTTACGCCCGGATTGGCGGCCCTGAAATGTTTCATCAGCAGGCGCGCAAATGCTTTTCTCTCCGGCTTTATGTACGTCCGTAATTTATCGATCATGCCCATGACATCAACTCCAGAATTCTTTCCATCCGCGTAGCGCCTGGCCGTTTCCCATACTATAAACCTCACTACCGCCCGGACGAAATGGAAACGGGAAGTTCGTGGAGGCCTGCTGCCGGCATTTGCCTTCCCAAGCCGGGATGATTATAAGGCTGCAATGTTAATTGCGGGTATTGATGAAGCGGGATACGGGCCTTTGCTGGGGCCGCTGGTGGTTTCGGCGGCGGCGTTTGAATTTCCAGAACCTCTGGATCCGACGGACCTGAGTTGCGGGACAAAACTCTGGCACAGACTTTCCCCCGTGGTGGTTTCCAGGCCGCCGGTGAAGTCCGGCAAATTAATCATTGCCGACAGTAAAGTGGTGCATCGATTATCCGATGGTAACAAATATCTGGAACGCTCTGTTCTGGCCATTCACCGATTAAATCCCAAATACGCCGCGGCACCGGAAAATTGGAATCAACTCATTGATTCGCTTGGCACACCCGCGAAAACCAATCACTTTTCCCCACCATTGCCCTGGCAAAGCAATTTGCCCCTTCCGGCATTCGGCGATTCCGGGTCTATCGCCATTGCCGGCAATATGCTGCAAAGCATTGTACGCGACGGCAAGACGCCGCCGGCGGGTTTATGGACCCGTGTAATGGATGTCCCTGAATTTAACCGCCTGGTCACGGCAACGGGTAATAAAGCATCGGTGCTTACCAGCATTACCATGATGCATGCGCGCCATCTGCATGATCAGTTTCATGAATCGGATTTACTGCTGTTTATCGACAAGCAGGGCGGACGCGATCATTACACCCGGCTGCTGATGAACACGTTTCCTGATATGCCGCTTAAAGTGCTTATGGAATCCGCGCAGGAAAGCCGCTACTTAATCACTGCGCCGCCGCGACCGGGAAAAACGCTGCTTGTTTTCCGGGAAAAAGCCGAGCAACACTGCCTGGCAACCGCATTGGCCAGTATGGCATGTAAATATATACGTGAATTGTATATGACCATGTTCAATCGCTGGTGGTCGCTGCATATTCCAGAAATCAAAGCCACCGCGGGCTATTACACCGATGCCATGCGCTGGCTGGCTCAAGCCGAGCCGGAATTTGCACCGCTGGGCATCCAGCGCGAAACGGTTGTACGAATCAAATAGTATCCTGTTTATCCGCCAGCGGCATTTTTCGCCGATGAATGTTGTTTAGCATTTAGCATTTAGCGATATAATCTTCCGATAGTCCTTGAACGCACCATTACGGCAGCGGCACAATCCGTAGGGCAGGCTCAATGGATCATGGCGGAGTTTTCCCGATGCGGCCGAAACATACCAATCAACCAGATAACGCAAAGCCGCCCGCGGCATTCAAAAAAAAGTCGCGTGCCCGGACCGGCGGCAAAGCTTCCTCCGCCAAATCGGTTCAACGCCTCCAGCGCATAACCGTTGATGATCTGCGCAGCAGTCAAGAACGCATACGCCTCAACACGCTTCAAAGAAAAATTGCGTTAGCTCCACCGTTGGATCGGCACCCACCTGAAAAGCTCGGCGATTTTTTGCCGTCATGGTTTGAAAAGAATGTGGTCCAATCCGGTGAATTGCTGGCCCTGGCCAGTGAAACCATCCAGGCTGCATTACCGGCGAAACTGTGGTGCAACATTGCCCTTGGCCCGGTCCAACGCGGGCTTCTGACAATATACTGCAGCAGCAGCACCGCCAAGATGGAACTTGACATGATCCTGCGGGCCGGAAGTTCCAATTTAAGACACCTGCAAATAGCCACAAAAGGCCTGATTTTTAAAGTAAAATCAGTCGTGGATCGGAGCATCGTAACTGGCTGAATCAACAACTTATCCACAATTTATAGGTGTATGTCCATACGTAAGGTGGTCCCTGGCTGTATTAATAATGAAAAGATAAGAACATCATCACCGTTATAAGCCCTGTTGGATTGTGGATAATACCGCATGGATTATGCGTAAGTTTATTATTTATATGCACTTACATTCTTTTACACATATCTTTTCAGTCGTGGAAATTCGGACGGTTGCATGTTTGGCAAACCTGTCGGATTGTCCAAAACTGTTAACAAACCAGTAAGGGATTGTTCATAACACATTAAAAACTCGCTATTTATCGTACCTGAGCCAATGGGTCAGATAGCTTTTCCACTACTTATCCACAAAACTACCGACAGTTCAAATGCTGCCACCCAACGGGAGAAATACGGTGGCAGCGGTTAATGCTTCGTCTGCGGTCGGTAAATTCAGGTTTTTTACGAGGGTGGCGGACCGGTGCAACAGATCAACACCGCCAGGGCCAGCGAAGAAAAATACGTGAGCAGGCTGGTATTTCCAGGCATTGACACCAACGGCGAATAGCTGTGAAATAGTTGGATCTTGCTCCATCAAGGTGGTGACGGAAGGCACAAAGATGGCCAAACAAATGCAATATCCGATGATGGCCATCAACGACTTCACAGAAAAAACGATGGATGTACGGATAAGCGTCAATGTGGAGAGTCGCTGGGGGTACGATGCGACCGAAATCTAAAGCTATACTGCGAAGGAACATACTTCGCAGTTTAAGGAAGCAGGGTTATACCATATGTGGTGGCCGAGTGGAATTGCCCGCCGACTCAACAAAAGGTGATCTTCGTCGCATCAACGAGATGGCCTGCCTTAAGAAGCGCGAGGAAGCCCGGCAGCGGCTTTCGCGGTATGAGGATCGCTTATTAAAGCGCATCGCGTTTGGTTCGGATTTGTTACCGGGAAATGTCAGGCCTAGGCTGATTGAGGTACATACCAATACCGAAGATGAATTACTCTTTCGGTATGTCTGCCTACACTGGAGCATTCCAGTTTCGTCAGGCTATGGCAGACGGTTGCGATTTTTAGTGGAAGATCAGAGCAATGGTAAGTTGATAGGAATTTTTGGACTTGGCGATCCTGTTTACTCACTCCGAGCGCGTGATCAGTGGATTGGCTGGGACGCCTTGGCAAAGAAAGAGCGCTTGTATCATGTTATGGACGCCTTCGTGCTCGGAGCGGTCCCACCGTATAGCGGTTTGCTGTGTGGAAAGCTGGTGGCCATGTTGGCGATGACTCAAACAGTGCGCGAGGCCTTCCGGCGACGGTACGGCGGACGCCAAACTGTGATTAGCGGTGAAGTGCGAAAACCATACTTGGCGTTGATCACGACTACTTCCGCGCTTGGGCGGTCAAGCCTCTACAATCGCTTGCGAATCGATGGCACGAATTATTGGCACCGTATTGGCACCACGGAGGGTTGGGGCGAATTCCATTTTTCCAATGGCGTTTATGGTGACATCCGCACGTATGCTGATCGATGGTGCGAAGCGACTGCCAAGAAAGAACCATGGGGAGATGGTTTTCGTAACAAACGGGAGGTGATCCGCAAGGTATTGTCTCGAATCGGGTTGTCCGCTAAGCTCGCCAATCATGGGATTCAGCGAGAGATTTATGGTGCGCCGCTCGGACATGATGCTCTGGCTTTCCTGAGGGGTGAACTGAGTCGTCCGCGGTTCTTTAAAATGACTGAGCAGGACGCGTGGGAAATGTTTCGTGATCGATGGTTTCTCGCCAGGGCGAAGCGTTGCCCGGAGTTTCGGTGTTTTGATCCAGAATCCTATCGCTTGTGGACTCCAAGTGATCGGAGGGCGGGGTGATGGCCGATTCAATAGATGGCGTTAGGCAGGCCAGACCCTTTGCGGACTTGCCAGCCGGTTTGGTCGAAGAAGTGTTGGCCAGCGCGGTTCAGGTCGGGGCTCACCTGCTTGGAGACTTCACTCGCATTAAGCAAGAAAAGGCAGGATTACGAAAGAGGCTGGAAAATGAACGGCTGATCGCTCATGAGTCTGAGCTGCCCAGCCCCGCCATTCCGACAACTTGCGCCACGGATGGTTCGTACGCTATCGAAAGGTTATTGGCGGCTGATCTGGCTGCCGCTGCGGCGGTTGCTGTTGAGGGGCTCACCCCGCCGAGCGAGACTAGGCACTGGGACGCACCCCACTACCGCACTTTTGTTCATGCCGAAGTACATAATGACAGTACTCCCACAGTTTTACGGGCGGTGATGCTGGGGCGTGAGCTGGAATTGGCGATTGGCGCTCCGCATGATCTTGTGTTGCTCGACATGACATTGTCATTGCCCGTGATCTATTTCAACCAAGCGTTTGCTAAAGCACACGAGATCACCGGAAAGTTGGGGGCCACGGCACTCGCCTGCGTCGACGAGTTCCAGCGGCGCGCACTTGAATTCATTGAGCATTACCGCGATGTCCTGAGATGCCCGAGGTCGGACAAGGCATACGCAGGGCTGCCCAAATATGCGACCAGGCGTGAAATCGGCGAAAGGGCCGGCTGGCCGTCTCACCACGACGATCGCTCGCTGCTGACGATGCTACTTCGGCCAGGGGAATTCACGCGACCTCAGACAATGTTGGACAATAATTTCCACCTGCATACGGCCACGGCTGGCGGTGCGACAGCCGATGCGTTAAAGGCCATTGCGGATGAGATTGTCGCAGCGCTTAAAACAATAAAGGTGGTGTATTATCGACCACATGGGTTTATCCCGGCAATGCGTGTCGAGGTGGGTTCTGCTGTGGCAGACAATCCACATCGATTAGCGGTGGTTTTGCGCGGGCTGAAGGAACAAACAATCGTAGCATCTATGCTGGAACCGTATCCGCTCTATATGGCCGATCGCATGGCCAAGTCATTGGCGGCGGCTATACCGGCGTTCCGCCAGGTTGCAACTCAAAGAATAAGTGTTGATTATGATGGCGATATAGGCGAGGTCTTTTTCGCGATGCATGGATACCGCAGCGAAGGTGGACGGTAAGGAGCGTGCAAAATGGCCGAAACATCTCGTGCTGAACAACTTGATGCAGTGGTTGCTCGGACAGAGCGCCTTGGCGTAATTGGATCGCCTTCAAGTACCTCCGAATTTGCGGTTGATGTCATTGGCACTGCGGCAGGTCGTAAGCTGGTCGGTGAGCTCGCTGTGTTCTCCTTCGCTCAGGACGGCACTCCCCACTACGCGCTCGGCCAGATTACTGAGATTGAGCTTCGCAATGTCTGGCATGAGGATCCAACGATGCGATCGCTCATTCGACAACGGGGAAGGATCGAGGCGGTCAGTGAACGCCAAGATACACACCTTGGCAAGATGACGATTAGTGCGGTATTCAAGCATGTGGCATTGCCAACGGGTACGTCGGACGCGAAGGGCGGAATTAGTTATGAGCCGAGTATAATGGGTACGGTGCCATCGACTGGTACGGCCATACATATCGTGAACGATGACGTCCTTGGGACTGTCTTGCGCCGCTATAGGGATCAAATATTCTATCTGGGAAATGTGTACGGATCGACGCCGAGGTTGCCATTATGGTTCAAGCATTTTGATCGGGGTCCCGATGGGGCAGGAGAGGCTTACCATATCGGCATCTTTGGAAAAACTGGTAGCGGGAAGAGTGTGTTGGCGAAGATGGCGCTATGTGCGTATATGAGGTATGAGCAAATGGGGTTACTCATCCTTGATCCTCAAGGGGAGTTCGCAAAAGATTTTCAGGGCGGTGGAAGCGGTGAAATGCGTATACCTCTCGCGGATGTTGCCAGGAAGTTTAGGAAGAAAGTAGCCAAGCTTTCGGTTCAAAACCTTGTCCTTGACCGGTGGGAACTGTTTGAGGAGATTCTGTTTGAAAGCGATTTCTTTCAGCAATTAACCATGCCGAAAGGCGATAATCGCCGGGATGCGTGCGCAAAACTAGCAGACGAGCTGAAGAAAAAGAAGGTCAAGTTGGAAGATCTTCATGAGCGGCCGGCGTTTGACACAGCATGGGCGATTCTAGCAGACACTAAGGTTCAGCAGGTGTTTTACCGTACCCCAGGTACCCGTGAGCGTTTTGAGTCCGCCCGGGTCGATGCGGATGCAAACGTTTTCTTTGATCGCTATTGGAAACCAGTCACGGCGTTGTTCGATAAATCAAGGGAGCAGGCTAGAACAGTCGAGAGTGCGCTGAATTGGCTGCTTGATCTGAATCCGAAGGAAGGTGTTCGTCCAGTGCTGGTAATAGATTTATCCAGAGAGCAGGCGGCTGGAATGCTTTGGACGGATACGATTCAATCCCTGGTAATTAAGCGATTGCTTGATGGTGTTACATCGATTGCCGAAAAGCGCTTTCAAGAGGGCAAGGAGAAAGGGCTGAACACATTGGTATTGATGGATGAAGCGCACCGCCTCGCGCCACGCCAATTACCTGAGGACGGAAATGCCGCTGGCGCGGTTCGAAATGTATTGATAGACGCTGTTCGTACCACGCGTAAATACGGATTGGGGTGGTTATTCATAAGCCAGACCCTCGGTTCCCTCCATACTGAAATTTTACAGCAGCTTCGCATTCAATTTTTCGGATTCGGGCTGTCGATGGGGCAAGAATTTCAGGCACTACGGCAGTTGATTGGTGGTGATGATTCGGCGCTGCGCCTTTACGGCTTATTCCGTGATCCACATTCTTCATTTGATATTTCCAGCCGTCAGTACTCTTTCATGACGATAGGGCCAATTAGCCCACTGTCATTCGCTGGTACACCGCTCTTTTTGAATGTGTTTAATCGAGCCGATGAGTTCATCGCAACAAACAGCCTGGGCAATTTATTGTCAAGTGGATGATAATTGG
>JAJZCT010000135.1 GCA_021828925.1 Planctomycetota bacterium | reverse complement strand
AACGCCCATGTGACAGGAATTAATAGCAGAACCGGGCAGGCGAAGTAAGAGGAATTCCGCAGTGCTTTGGTCGGATTAAAAACGATGCGGCCGGGGTAGAAAATGACAATATTGTTTTTAGGAACAGATCTTATGAAGAATCGACTTGGTATGGCAATGGGGATCGTGGCCGTGGCGCTCACCGGCGTGGGTGCCCATGCGGCATCCGCTAAAACCATGACCGTCGCAGCGCACGGCAAAGCGGATTATCACACCATTCAGGGCGCAATTAATGCGGCACCGACGCACAGCCGCCGGCGGATCATTATAAAAATCGCTCCCGGCACCTACAAAGAACTGGTAACCGTTCCATCCGATGATTCCAATATCGTTCTGGAAGGCACCAGCGCCAAGAAAACCATCATTACGTACAACCTCGGTGCCAGTGACAAGGGCAAGAATGGTAAGGGTATTGGAACCTTTCACACGCCTACCGTGACGATCCTCGGCCGCAATATCACCGCAGAGCATCTGACGTTTGTCAATTCTTATGGCAAAGGCAGCCAGGCGGTGGCGGTGCGAACCGGAGACGGTCCGGTGATATTTCGGCATTGCCGATTTCTGGCCTGGCAGGACACGCTGTATGTGCATAATCCTCATGCAAAAATATATCTCAATAAATGCCTGATTCAGGGTGCGGTAGATTTTATATTTGGTGAGGCGCGGGCGGTTTTTAACCACTGCGTGATTCGTTCCGTGGGATCGGCCTGCGTTACCGCACCCAATACCCCGAAGCACCAGCCGTTTGGCCTGGTATTTCTGCATTGCAAAATTACCGCTTCCCCCAATGTTCGTAAGGGAAGTGTATATCTGGGGCGGCCCTGGAGAGCCTATGGCAGCACGGCCTTTATTGATTGCCACATGGGTGCGGACATCGCCCCGGTCGGCTGGCTGAACTGGCAAGGCACAAAATTTTATAAAACCGCCCGCTTTGCGGAATATCATTCCACCGGGCCGGGTGCCAATGTTAAAGCGCGGGTAACTTGGTCACGCCAGTTGACCAAAGCTCAAGCCTCCAAATATACGGTTAAGGGGATTCTGGGCAACGGGCCATGGAACGCGCATTGACGCATGAAACCGTCCAGCGGGTTACTAATGTTAACCTCCTATGAAGATGTGTTGATATAATTCTCCGGCATACCAACAGCCGCACTGGAGATCCCACCATGAGATATTTGACAGGTAATCGTCTGATGACTGGAGCCTCCGCAGCGGTGCTGCTTGCAGGCCTGCTGGCTGGCGGCTCATCGCGGGCTGACGGTGGTCCCTTGAGCATGGCCCGGCAGTTAGCCGGGGCGACTGTTGCGAAGGCTAATCGGGCTGCGACCGCGGGAATCGGCCCGGCGGTTTATACGGTTTCGTATGATGTCGCCGGTGCCTACCGCACCGTTCAGGCGGCGGTGAACGCGGTGCCGGTCAATAACAAGCGGCCGGTTATTATTCGCATTGATCCCGGCACCTACCCCGGGCAAGTGGTCATACCGGCGGACAAATCGCATATTACGCTTCAGGGAACCCATGCGAAAAATACACAACTGACCGATGATTTGCCCGTGAGAGATGCCGGGAAAAATGGCCATCCGCGCGGATTCATGACCACGGCCACGCTGTGCATTTACGGCCCGCATACCACGCTGGATAATATCACCGTTGAAAACTCGTACGTCCAGAAATCCAACACCAACGGCAATCAGGCCCTGGCGCTTACCATCGCCGGCGATAAACTGGTCTTTAACCATTGCCGTATTCTGGGATTTCAAGACACCATTTATTTTTCCCATCCCGATCCAAGAGCTTATTTTTCGCACTGCCTGATTACCGGGGCGGTGGATTATATTTATGGCTTTGGCACGGGCTTGTTTGATCATTGCACAATCCGGAACGTCAATAAGGGCCATTGGGGAAGTATTACCGCGCCATCCACGCCGGAAAATCAAAAATTCGGCTTTGTTTTTATGCACTGCCGCCTGACGGGCTTGAAATCCACCCCGGCCGGAAGTGTCTATCTGGGGCGGCCATGGCGGCCTTATGGTAATACGACGTTTATTGATTGCTACATGGGAAAGCAAATCCGTCCGGTTGGTTGGAGTAACTGGAAAAAACCGAAGCTGGAAAAGACCGCCCGTTTTGCGGAATATCACAGCACCGGCCCCGGGGCGGATGTAAAAAGCCGAGCCAAATGGTCCAGGCAACTGACCAGCACACAGGCGGCAAAAATTACCGCCACCACGGTGCTTGGGGCGGGAAATTGGTGGAAGATCAAACCTTGAAAGGAGCTATACGATGCGTCTAAAAACAATCGTTGCGGCAGGGATTGCGGCACTATCAACCAGCGGGCTGGTCTCCGCCGCCGGCACCGCAAAAATGCTGACCGTTGCGGCCAACGGAAGCGGCCAATATAAAACCATTCAGGCGGCGGTGAATTCCGTTGCCAATAACAGCAAGTCGCCGGTGATAATTTATATTAAGCCTGGAATTTATCGTGGGCTGGTTGTGGTAGGGCGGCATAAGCCAGCCATCACATTTCTTGGCCAGGACGGCCAGGCTCGACGGACGATCATCACTTATAATCTCAACGCCAATGATAAAGGTCCCAACGGAAAGCCCATTGGCACGTTTTCCACGCAAACGGTATGGATCCGATCCAATAACTTCTCGGCCGCCAATATCTCTTTTGTTAATTGTGCCGGCAATACGGGGCAGGCGCTGGCGATCCGGGTGGATGGCGACCGTGCCATATTTGATCATTGTCGCTTTACCGGTTGGCAGGACACGGTTTTAACCACCGCCAAGCGGCAATATTTTGAGAACTGTTATATCGCCGGTGCCACCGACTTCATCTTTGGCAGTGCGATCAGTTATTTTGACCACTGCCGGATTCATTGTCTGGGTTACGGCTTTATCACCGCGGCGCGGACGCCGAAAAATCAGAAATATGGCTATGTATTTAATCATTGCAAAATAACCTCTGAAAGCCGCCCGGACCGCGTGGTGCTGGGCCGGCCCTGGCGGCAATATGCCGATGTCGTGTTCATGCACACCTGGATGCCCAACGCCATTCAACCGCGCGGCTGGATCACCTGGCATCACAACCCGGTGGATAAAAAGACCACCCGCTACGCCGAATTTGATAATGCCGGTCCCGGCTGGACACCCACCCAGCGGGTCCATTGGGCCAGACAATTAACCGCGGCGCAAGCGGCGGAGTATACAGTGCGCGATGTGTTGGGCGGTAGCGACCATTGGAATCCGCAGGCGGTTGTGCAGCGCGTGTTGTTGCCGGAAATCCTCGCGGCAAGCAGCCCGCGTATTCCACAGCAGACGTTTAATGTGGCCTGGTATCACGCCAAAGCCAATGGCCGAACGCTTGATACATTAGCATTCCAGCGGGCGCTGGATATTTGCAGTGAGGATGGCGGAGGTGAGGTACTTGTTCCAGCGGGTAAATACTTAACAGGTGCCTTGAAGCTCCACAGCAATACCAATTTTCATCTGGCAAAAGGCGCCAAGCTCCTTTTCAGCAATAACCTGGCGGATTACCAACGGGGCAAATTGGGCTACGGCGGCTGCCTGCAGGCCAATAACGCCCATGACATCGAAATTACCGGTCACGGTATCATTGACGGCCAGGGGCGGCCATGGTGGAAAATAGCGTGGGCGGAAAAGGCCGCGGACAAAAAAGCCAAAATAAAGCCGGTGCCCACACCGGTTCCGGTTCACCGCCCGCAGTTGATCGTGCTTAATAATTGCCGCCGGGTACTTGTTGAAGGCGTCACGCTTGAAAATTCTCCGAGCTTTCATCTGTTCCCTCAGGAATGCCGGGATGTGGTGATTCGGGGAATTACCATTCTGGCACCGCAAAATTCGCCCAATACCGATGGCATTGATCCATCGGGATGGAATTACCTGATCACCGGCTGTCATTTTAACGAAGGTGATGATTGCATCGCCATTAAGGCTGCCGGCAAGCATGGCTGGATACATTTATCCTGCGACAATTTTCTTGTTACGCACTGCTTTTTTGATCATGGCCACGGCATGTCGGTGGGCAGTGTCACCTACGGCGGGCTGCGCAATCTCACGGTGATGGATTGCACGTTCAATAAAACCGACGCCGGCATACGCCTGAAATCCAATCGCCATCGCGGCGGCCCGGTCACTGATCTGGTGTATACCCACCTGACCATGAAGGGCGTTAAAGTGCCGGTGCAGATTGTCAGCTACTATCTGAAAATTCCCAAACATCCGCAGCGCGATCACGCCGAGCCGATCACCGCCACCACGCCGATATGGCGACATATTTATATTCATGATGTCACGGCGACGAGGGGTAAAGTGGCGGGGATGATCATAGGTTTGCCGGAAAAGCGCATCAGCGATGTACTATTTAAAAATGTGCATATCAGTGCGCATGATGGCATGAAAATCGTCAACGCCAATGACGTAAAATTCGTTGACAGCACCATCCACGCCGCGCACGGCCCGACGTTTATAATCCACGATGCGCAAGTGCATGGCATTAAAAAATAAACATCGAGCCACCCGCGAAGGGCTGAATCGGATCGTGTCATCAAACCACATTTCGCGGACAACCCAACGCTGCCGCATTGAGCTATTCATGGTATGGCGGTTTTGCTTTTCAGGATGGGAGATGGCTTTAATTGCCTTCGAATTGCGGAGATTTGGCTTCGTCGATATCGCTGCCGCCGGTGGGGCCGGCCAGCACGATGGCATTTTTACCGATGGATTTGGCGCGCATCAATTCCTGATCGGCGACGGCCAGCAGATCCGTAAGATTTTGCGCATCCCAGGGGAATGTGGCCAAGCCGCCGCTGATGCTTAATTTTCCGGAAATGGGGCCGCCTTCGGCATTCCACGGATGTTCAGCCACGGCTTTGCGGAATCGCTGGGCAATATTTAGCACGGTCCGCGGATGTTGTGAATCCGGCTGCCGGGGGCCGCCTTCATCCCAGAATACCACGGCAAATTCATCTCCGCCCACGCGTGCCACCATATCCCGGTTGCGGGTGCAATGCCGCAGCAGACGGATAACCTCACGGATAATGGCATCGCCGGCGGCGTGGCCAAACTGATCGTTGTATTGCTTGAAATCGTCAATATCAAATAACAGAATCGTGACGCAGAAGCGGTCGCGTCGGGCGCGATCCAGCAGGTGCGGGACGTTTTCCATAAAGTACCGGCGGTTGTACGCACCGGATAATTCATCGGTATCCGCCAGACGACGGAGATTTTTGAAATTACGGTTCAGTACCAGCATGGCAGTCAGCCACGCCGCTGATTGTTGAAGCTGATCGGTAATCCGCGTGCTTTTGGCAGCACCTTCCAATATCAGCGTGCCAAAATGAACTCCTCGATGTTGCAATACGGCCGACGCTTTTTCCGCACCCACGGGAAAGAGTTGGGTCTGCTCGGAACCGGGCGGTTCAATTTTCAAATATCCCGGCCAGCGAAAATTGCTTTGCAATATTTCCAATGCGACGGTTTGAATGTCCCGATGTCCGGTTTGCATTTCCTGCGTCAGGGTGATCTGCGCCTGCATGGGAATTTTCAGCGTGGCGGCCGCAGTTGCTGCGGCGCTGGCTTGCTCCTGATCGGCTAAAATGTCCGCCAGTGGTTCGGTCGGGGCGGCGGCTTCCGGGGACTTATCCATCGGTGTTGGTGAGGCGACTTTATTGTTCCGCTGCACTGGTTTTACCGCGCGCGCAGGCGCAACATGCGGCACTGGCCGAAATATTTCAAACGCGGGCCGGGGAGGACTTCCTCCAGGCACCGACGGGTCCGTTGGGTTCAAACCAGACACTGCACACCTCTCTCTCGCAGGCTCTTGGACAAGATGTGGCCTTACGAGGCTGTTATCTTCAACCTCGGACGCCTCCTTGCGTAACTCGCCAGAAACACTCATTTGCCATCAGCCTGACGACAGTTCCAAGACACCAGCCAACTCTAAGAGCCGGCTTTGGTGCCATTCACAAGAGCTTTCCGCCCTGAGCTCTACACGCGGCCCAGGCGACAAAAAACCCTTCCTTCGGCCATCCTCCGTTCACAGCGGCGAATCAGGATTCTTCCCGGTAAGGTCTTTTTGGCACGCCGTACCGGAATTCCACTGTCAACATACATACTCACTGTAAACTAAACCGGTTCACAACGCAAAACTTTTTCCAACATTTATACGTTTCCACTGCTTATCAGACTTTTGGCGCCTATAAAAACGGCACCGGCGGTAATGTTGGGCCTTCTTCCAACATTCCGCCGGTGTCTTGGGGAGGGAGCCTTCCGTTGTTGTTACTCGACGGTTGGCTGCCGAGGGTTGTTACTCTTGATGATCCTCCTTTTCAGAACCGTAGGTATCCCCGACGACGCCGTCGGGCGTAATGAGAAATAATTTGTCGCTTAACGGGTTGGGGGATTTGGTGTAACGCACTTCAACTTGATGACGGAACCATTTGAGCGTTTCTTCATCATCACAGGAAAATGCCAGCAACACATCACGATCCGGAGCGGCCATGTAGAAGTTCTTTCCCAGGTGCGGCCGCAAATGCTTCTGTACCAGTGGCAGCATCATCCGGGCGGCGTTGAGCGGATGGTCAATGGGGAAACTGAAAAGCGTATAGTTATCGCAGCGGCCCCCGGTCATATTGAGTTCACGCGTATCGCGAAGAATATTGCCCATGGCATGTTCGTGCAGCGTCTCCTGATCTATCCCCCACAGGCGGCAATCTTCCATGCTTACCAGGGTAGTGCGTGATTTAACCTGGTAACCAATAATTAAATCATTGACCCATTCTTCAAGCATGATCGACGCCGGAAGCTTGGCCGCCAAAGTGCGCGGCAAAAGAACCGGAAATAGGTCGCTGCGGACCAGCGACCAGGCGTCATCGGTCTGCGGACTATCTTGTTCCGAATCCTGCACCATTAATTCGTCAAAAAAACGTTTGACATTTTCCGCCAGGTGTTCCGGTTGCTCCATAAAGGTGTGATGCAGCGGCGAAACGCGAATGCGCATTCCCCCCACGCTGATCGTTTCATCATCCACCGGTGCCACCGGCGTAGCGGGCGTAATATCTTTCGCGAGATCCACCACCGCCTGGATAAACGGACTTTTAAGTGTGTCACGCACACCCACACGCACCGCCGCGATGATGCCGTCTTCCACCGGTTTAAGGAAATTCACCGCCTCATACGATCCGCGGCAGGAGGCAAAGATCACATCCTGTCCATGAAAAACGGCCCAGAATCGCGTGCCCGTTGCGGCCTGTTTCTTCATGAATTTTTGTGCCAGCACCGAAACCATTCCCTTGCAATCCGCACCTTGGGCGGTGCAGGTCACATGGTGCATGCCCAGCACCAGTTTGGGCGATTCAGTGATACGCATATTTTTATAGCGTCCCAGCCACTGTTTGAATCGCGCCAACGCCTGACGCGGATTCACCGGTGCCAACAATGGGGTATTTTGTCCGCCGGAGCGATCAGATCCCTCTGCCTGATCGCTGCCGGCGGTCATTTGCAATTCCATTTGAATGCTCTCTGCCGGATCGTGAATCAGCAGATGGCCGTCATCACGTTGCACGGCGGTAAAATCATTGGGAATTTCCACCGCGTAGCCGTCACCGGAAACTGTCTTCCAACCTCTCATGGGAAAACCTCCAAAGAGCCGCGGATAAGGCGGGAAAGTTCCTCACTCTGGAGCTACAACGCCAGACCATGAAGAAGCCGCCCCGCGGCCGGATTAAATTTTTCAACTCTACGTTCTTCGATGCGGTTCTGTGATATGGCAAAACCGCCGAAACCAAAATGTTAATACTTCTATCGAACCGCACAGGCCCAAACGTTAAAACAAATATCATCGAAAATTCTTCTGGGACGTGCGCGGTAAAAGAACCGGAAATAG
>JAJZCT010000134.1 GCA_021828925.1 Planctomycetota bacterium | reverse complement strand
TGATCAAAAAAAGCCAAGCAGCAAGTTCCTCAAAATAGCGGTCCATATCGTGCGCTTGCAACTTTGGCGGATGTTGTGCGTTGAGCGTCGGGAGGGTGTGCTGACTAACTGGTGCAAGATGAGTTCTTTTACTTTTTTGGAGCTTTCATGAGTAAACGCATCAAGAAATCAGGGGTTGTTGCGGGTGCGGTGTTGCTGGCTGCCGGCATCACCGCTGGTGTGGCAATGCGGCCGACAGCCAACTTGGGCTTGGAGGCTTCCGTTGCGGCAGCGCCTGCGGCCGGTACGCCGGTGGATATGGAAATATCCCGTGGAAGTTATCTGGTCAATCAGGTGGCCATGTGCGGCGACTGCCATACGCCCATGGATCAGAATGGCCGGTTTATCAAATCCAAATGGTTGCAGGGTGCTAAAATTGCCTACAAGCCCAACTTCCCCGTGCGCCATTGGCCGCATGGTGCCCCGAATATTGCGGGTTTGCCTTGGCGGTGGAATGCCGGCGCCATGATTAAATTCCTAACCACCGGCCGTGATCCGCGCGGGCATTATGCCGGGCCACCCATGCCGGCCTATCGCATGAACCATGCCGATGCTGTGGCGGTCACCGCGTACCTCAAGAGCTTGCCACGCGGAAAAATGCCGCCATGGATGCGGCATCACTAAGCAGCTCGGTTGCCGAGTGCGGTAATTAAATCAACAAGACGACTTCGATGGCCAGGCCGGGGCCGAAGGCCAGCATCATGCACGGTAGCGGTGCCGACTTTTGCCGCAGACGCTCCACAATAAACAGGATCGTCGGCGAGGACATGTTGCCGCAGTCAGCCAGCACCGCACGGGAAACATCCAATGCGGCAGCAGGCAAACTCAGGCTGGTGCTGACGGCATCCAGAATGCCCGGTCCGCCGGGATGAACCGCCCAGGAACCGATATCCGAAGTAGTCAGATTTTGCTTCGCCAGGAATTGCTCCAGCCAGGGTCTGAGGTTTTCTGCGATTAACGTCGGCACGCGCCGCGAAAGAGTCATCTGAAAACCATGGTCGCCGATGCGCCATGTCATATCCGCATTGGATTCGGGCAATAGATATGAGCCGGTGGCTTGGCAGGTCCAGCGTTCGCCCGGCGCGGCAGCCTTTCCCACAATCGCCGCGGAACCGTCGGCAAATAACGCATTGGGCAATACATTGTCAGTATTCCAGCCTTGTTGAAAATGGAGGCTGCATAATTCCGTGGCACATAATAAAACCGTCGCATCCGCCTGCGCGTTGGCAATGGCCAGCGCCACCTGCAAGGCATTAAGCGCCGCGTGGCACCCCATAAAACCGATATTCACCCGGCTAACTGACCGGGATAATTGCAAGGTTTCTATAATTTCGCTATCCACTCCGGGTGAAAAAAATCCGGTACACGAGACCGTTATCAGATGAGTCACGGAGGCTGGCCCACAGCGTGCGTTGCTCAAGGCGGCTTGTGAGGCACGAATCGCCAGAGGAACGGCCTCGGCCGCATAGCGATCCATGCGCTGCCTGGTGCCCGGCCCCGCGGAGAAAGAAGTATCCGAGACCTCATAAAACGGCGTGGCACCATTCTCCCCATCCAACAGCACAGTATGGCGGCGTTTAATGCTGGTTTTTCGATAAATCGTGGCCAGAAGGCGGGACTGCTTTTCCGTGAGACCCTTTTGGGCAATAGCGCACGCCTTCTCCTGACTGATACCGTAATCCGGCAGCGCCGTCCCCAGAGCGGTGATATGCAAACCCATCTGAACTCCACAATTAAGCCATAGCTATAGGCCGATTCATCTGCCGAACCAGCGGGCCGGCCAGTGCCGGCGAAATTTTAAGCGCCTCAACCGCCAATCGCGTGACGCCCCGATTCCGCAACAATATAGTCGCCGCTCGGCAGATTCGCTGCCGCGGTCCGATTAGATCACGGAACTGCTGCTGCCATTGCGGCCCGAGTTCCTCGCGCCAGGCCTGAACGGCTTGCTCAACGAGCGGCAGGATTCGCTTGGCACCGGCTAAGGCCCAGGCCATTCCCTCTCCGGAAAAGGGTTCAACATATCCGGCCGAATCACCAAGAATAAAAAGCCGCTCTTCAAAAAGTCGGCTCCGACGGCGTGTAAGCGCCGGTGCACCATGCCAGCGGCATGTCGGAAGGCCCGCGGGTACCGGCAATCCCGAATCTCGGATTATTTCAGCCAAGGCGTTGCCTGCCCCCGCGGCGTCACGTGCGGCGTGAACATCCAGTGCGGCGGCGATATGCAGCCTCTGGTTTTCCACAGTGACCATCCCGGCGTATCCCCTTTTTCCACAGGCCATGTAGATGATTCCGGGAGCGTAGTCTCTGGCGGGATATTCAAGCGTCCCGGCAATACCCACGCGCGAATTTGCCGCAATTTGCAACCCGTCATCGTCACGGAGCAACCGCCCGCCCAGTCCATCCGCAACCAGCACGATTTTAGCTCGCAACGAGGAAACTATGCCCTCCTGCGCGACAGATACTTCTCGGTGGGTAGAAAAACTGGCAGTGACCTGCGCCGTGGTGCGCGGCATAAAAGCGGCTCCAGCTTTCTGTGCATGGTTAATTAATGCCATATCCAACACCTCGCGCGAAATTGCCAATCCGCTGGGGATGGGTATTTTGGCCGTGGTACCACCACAAGCCAAAAAAAACCGATCAATCGGCGTGGCACCTAAATCGCGGATATTAAATTGTGCCTCTTCAAGCAACTTCACTGCCGCCTGATTCAAACAACACCCGCACGCTTTGCCGCGTGGAAACGCCGCCTTATCAATTAACATCACACTTAATCCCCGCTGCGCGGCACCATGAGCTGCCATCGCGCCCGCCACACCGGCCCCCACCACCAATACATCCCACAGGCGACCAGCATCCCCGGCCGCGGAAAAGCAAATCATGTCCGACTCCAGGACAAGACAAAGCGAAATGGAAAGCGCGGTTCAATTTTGACATCTTTTAAACCCGCTTGTGCTGCCAAGTCCGCACTTTCCGCCATGGTGTACGCGGCTCGAACGGATCTCGGGCCGTCCACCCACACCACACGCGAACCCAAAAAACATGCAGCGCCGGATGCCAGGAGCCATCCGGTGGTGGAGCGCCTTAGATCATTGACGATCAACCGCTTCCCGGCCCCCCCGGCCAATTTTTTCAAGAACCCGACGGCCTGTGAAGAATCCAGATGATGCATAAACAAAGAACTCATAATGATATCATAGCCTTGCGGAACCGGGTCCGTAAAAAGATCCCAGATAAACCAGTCGATTGCGGCACCCTGTTTTTCCGCGTTAATTTTGGCATGGGCAATGGCAATCGAGCTTTTATCACAGCCGGCGATCTCCAATTTTACCCCTGCCTGATGAGCCAGTTTCCACAGAGCAACCGGGACATCTCCCCCACCCGTGGCGATATCCAAGACGCGTAACACCCCCTCGTTTTTAACCATCGGATGAATTTCACGCCACACAATTCCAGCACTGTCACTCCAGTGATTAATGCGTTCCAGCGCGGCCAAAGCACGGTGGTGACTTTCTGGAGAAATGTCCGAAGAATCCATAATCTCTGGTACGCGCCTCTGCTTCATAACATTTCTCCTGTTAATGCACACATTAACGCCGACGCTTTGGCGAGGATTTCCGCATATTCGTCATCCGGGTTGCTGTCGGCGGTAATACCAGCGCCGGAACGAAACGTTGCAATGCTATTGGCAATATGGATGGTGCGAATGGCAATATTCAATGCACCGTCACCAGTCGGACTGATCCAACCGATGTTGCCGCAATATATGCCGCGCTGCTGATTTTCCAGTTCCCGGATAATCTCCATCGCTCTAATTTTAGGCACTCCGGTAATGGAGCCGCCGGGGCACATAGCCGTGATGATTTCATCCCACCGTTTACCCACATGGGGAGGTAGTTTACCCGTGATCACCCCATGCGTATGCCAGAGCGCGGGCAATTTTTCAATTTGCCGGACTTTTTCCACGCACACGCTGGTGCACACGCGTCCCAGATCATTCCTTAGCAAATCCACAATCATCGCCAGTTCCGAGCGATCTTTTTCACTGTGCAGCAGTTCGTCACAGCGGTACTGATCGGCAACAGCATCGCCACAGAGACGCCGGCGGGTACCTTTGATGGGGCGAGTTTCAAGTATCTCTCCAGTGCGTTGCAGAAATAATTCCGGCGATGCGGAAATAATTTCGTCTTTCCCATAACGTAAAAACGCGGCAAACTGTGCCGGGTTTTTTTCCGCCAGACGCCCAAAAACTTGGTATCCCGGTTGGGCAATCCGGGCGGTCCAGACGGCGGATATATTGGCCTGATAAATATCCCCGGCGGCAATGTATTCTTTGCATCGGCGCACCGCCGCCTTGAACGCGGAGCCATCAGGATGCTGCAGGCTTGTAGCTTTCACCGGAGCATCCACCGATGCATCGCAGGAGTTGGCGGCGTTCAACTGGCCTTGCATTTGCCCGATGACATTTTCCGCGTCGCGGGCGTCCGGGTGCAACGCCACCAAAAGCCATTGCTGCTTAGAGGAATCCAAAACAAAATAGCGTTCAAAGAGCTGCCAATGCGCCAGGGGAAAATCTCCCTCCGGCGAGTCATACAACTGGGGCAGTTCCGCCATCACGCCGGATTCGTAACTGAACCAACCGATCCATCCGATGCGATCCGGCGGCGGCTGGGAAAATGAAATCGTGGTGATATTATCCTGCCAGCGTTGCCAGGCCGTGGACGGCGTGATTGAAACGTCTCCGTTAGCGTGGCCACGCGCCGCCAGCCCGGCGCAGCGCAATTTGATCTCCCCATGCTCCGCAGTCATTTGCACGCCGGAAATCACGTTGACCGCCAGGACTACGTGCCCCCCAGGTCCGCTGTGCAGCATCGCGATGTCCCCACTCTGCCCAGCCAACGCACCCAGCAGCCGCATAGGATCAACGCGGCCGTCAGCAGTGCGACTTTGGACGGTGAGTTTGCAGTCAGTCATTAAAGCGACCTCGAAGGTTTCATGCTTGTGGTGCCCCCTTAGCGAAAAAACATAAGCCAGACAAGTAACAGCACGTTCAGACGCACCGTGGCGGGCGCTTTGACGCGTATAAAAATGCCCGATGCGATAATAAATAGCGCCGAGAGCAACACAATAAAATCACAATACGTCGCCAGGCTTTCCGATAATTCCGCCCCAGCGGCGCGATGGAATCGCGATAAATACGCCATTGCCGCCAGGACACTCACGCCCAGGCAGAACCACGCGTAAAACTTTTCCCACCAGAGCGGGAAAATGCCGGGGATAAAAGCGATCCCCGCCAGCAGTACCACAAAGGGGATCAGCCACGGCAGCCCAATGGATATTGGCGGAGTACCGGACGTGCTATGCAGTAGTAACCGCCCCAGATAAACCAGCGCCGCGATTCCCAAAGCACTCCCCACAATAACCAGCCGAGGGGCGAATAACTCAGTACTGTCGTTTGCAGCGCGCAGCACGCGTGGATAAGCCCGATGAACGCGAATGAGTGGCAGCCCGTTTTTCATTTTCGCCATCATGGCGCAAGCAAGGTAAATTGCAAAATGGTTTTACGTGATAGGCTCAAAGCCTATCCATGACGCGGGGCACGCGGATCGGTCCCAGGAAAACGGTTTGATCTGGATAAGGGGCGAGACAACAACTCTCTAAATGACCAATCGCCGATTTAACTGTCAGATTGCCTGTACCACCAGTTGGCCCCCGGACACCGCAACGGCACGAATCGGAGCGCCTTTTTCAATAATCGGGCCTTCACTTATACACGCGATGCGGTGGCTGTCGATCAGGCCGGTCCCCGCTGGGCGCAAGGTCGTCACCGCCGATCCGGTGCGGCCGATCAAAGCAGTCAATTCAATCTGCTGATCTTTGGAAACCGCATTTACCTTCTGCGGATTAGGCCCCCGCAACAGCACGCGGCGGCCAACGGGACTGTGGGGATAATACTTCACAAATCCGGTGATCACCAAAGGAGTCAGCACCAAAAGAACTAAGGCGCAAACCATGCCAAAGGTCGGCCCAACTATAAAACTTAAAATCATCCCGGAAATAGCAAACGCGGCCGCCAGAATCGCCATAAAGCCGTGTGCCGGAACCACCAGTTCCGCCAGCAGACAAATAAAGCCGCCAACAAACAGAAGAATGCAGGCCATCAGAAGGTCGAAATTCATCACAGTTCAGTCCTAAAGCGCCACTTCAACCGGCGCGCCATCATCCGATATTTTCTGCACGATAATCTGATTTTCGCGTATTTCCACAATCTCCACCGGCAACTCAGGCGCGATAAATTCATTGCGTGAAACCACGGTTACCAGATGATTATCAAACCGCGCTTTTCCCGACGGCCGCAGCTCCGAGACCGCCCGCCCGACCGCCCCGACAAATAACAGATCGCCCAGCGCCTCCGGCGACGTGTCATGGCGCAGCGACGCGGACACTGGCCTTAATTGCAATCGCCGAAAGCCCGGCGTAATGTCCAGATACCTGATTAACAAGGCAATGATCAATCCCGCGGCAATGATTGCCAAAGTTACCACCCCCAGGCCGGTTTGAAAGGCCTTTTCCGCCCCAACCGTCGAGGCACCCATGGGAACGAAGGATGCGATCATACCGGTAATGGCCAAAATAAATCCCGGAATGGCCAGCAGCCCCAAACCGCCAAAATGGATAAAGTCCAAGGCGATAATCACAATTCCCAGAAATATAATGCCCACCTCCCACCAATTGGCCAGGCCCGTGAGCATGGGGCCGCCAAGAAATAGCGCCAAGGCCGCCAAGCCGATCAATCCGGGAATCATCAGGCCCGGGTGGCTGAATTCGATGTACCCGCAGACCAGCATAATAATCAGCAAAAAAAACCGGACCTGAAAACGCGAACAAAAACGCGACGCTTTTTCCAGAAAATCCAGACGCATTACGGGAATTTTCGACGCAGTAATGTTCAACATGGCAGGCAGACTTTCCGGATCATGGATGACCGCGGCTGCCGCGCCCATTTGCACCGCCTCCCGCGCGCCCAGTGTCAGCAGCGTACCCGCGTGCTTGACGCGTTTAACGTAGACCCACGGATGAACCGCGGCATGGCCGGGAACGGCCGTGGTCAATCGCATTAATCGGGCGCGTTCTTGCGGCAACACAAACCGCGTTTCTCCGGTCATTTTGTTAACCACTGAAGCAATTTGTATCTTGCGATCCATCATTCCTGCAAGAATCAGCTCAGGATGATTCGCATGGTCTTTCTGCAAAGACGCAAGTGCCGGCGATGAGACCTCGGCCATCGGATTAGCGGCAATTTTTGCGGCATCGGCCCCCCTAAGGGCGAAGCTTTGTCCGTCCCCCCATGCGGCATTACCCGACATGATGACCTTGGTACATGCCGCCGCAATAATAGCCGCCGGCCCGACTGCCGCTCTGTTAACCCAGGCGACCGTGGCGACATGAGAATGCCGGATTAGCGCGGCAATTTTTAAAGCCTCACGGAGTTGCCCGGTGCGTGAATTGATTTGAAAAATCAATATGGAACTTTTACGTTTCAATGCAGTTGCAATACGCCGTTGCACGCTGACCCGTGTTATGCGATCAACCGAACCGGTGATGGTGATAATGGCGGCGTGGCGATGCTCCGCGGTCTCAAGCGGCTTGGAGGCGAGTGCGTGTGAAATCACACTTTGACCGCGCACAAGTATCGGCAGGCATAAGATCAATCCCAGCACGATAGTGCACAGCATGCTGCATCTGAAGGCCCCCTGCGGTCCAGCGCCAAACTTCCCAAAGCCGTTCCCACAACGCATATTCATGACCGCCTCTCGTTGCATCTATGATAGACGGGAAAAATGGCCGCCACAAGCGGAACTATTGAGCCGGAAGATCGCCCGCGGCATCCTTCATAACAAGCAACCGCCCGCGACCCCGCT
>JAJZCT010000133.1 GCA_021828925.1 Planctomycetota bacterium | reverse complement strand
CACGCCCATAAGTGCTGCATTATCTGCCTCCGTGCCGCCGCTGGTAAACAGGATTTCCGCAGGCCGACATCCCATAAATTCTGCCACCTGATAACGGGCTTCTTCAACGGCATGGCGAGCTTCCTGTCCGGCCTGATGCACGCTGGAAGGATTACCATAAGCCTTTTCAAGATACGGCATCATCGCCTGTAGAACTTCAGGCGCTATTTGGGTCGTCGCATTGTTATCCAGATAGATCATAGGCAGTATTATATCGCACTTACGGTAGTTGTTCACAGAGGTTCTGCTATCATCAGAAGCATGAACAATGACCCCAGATTATTGGCCGCACAAATTCTTTCCACCTGGACGCAAATACATGATCCGCCGCGGATTGAATCACGGGATTCACCTGAATGGCAGGCACTGGCGACGCGGGATCGGGCGTTGGCCTTTGACCTGATCTGCGGCGTCATTCGCCGCCGCCTGACGCTGGACGCCATGATTCACGCGGTTTCCAAAACACCCCTGGACAATATTGAGCCGGATGTCCTGGCGGTTCTGCGAATGGGGGCTTATCAACTTGTGGTCGCGCAGGGCATTGCCGATCATGCGGCTATTGCTACCAGCGTAGAAGTCGTGCGGCGGCTTGGAGCTGTCCGAGCGGCGGGGTTTGTCAACGCGGTCTTGCGCAATATCCAACGGCTCGGAGGCGCGGTGGAACCCTTGGGAGCACCCGATGTTCACGCCTTTCCGCTGGATAGCCGGCGGCAGGTGAAATTCACTCGAGCTATTTTTCCGGATCCACAACGGCAATTTATTGATCATCTGGCGGTAACCACCAGCCACCCGCGCGAACTGGTTTCAGCGATGATGCAATGGATCGGCGAGAAACACATTCGCGCCGTGTTAATATCGGATAACATTCCGCCGATGGTAACACTGCGGTGTGATCAAAAGGGCTATCTTCCGCCGTCTGAAGCCGGGCTGTCACCGCACAAGGCTCCGGATTTTTTCGTGGCCGCCGGATGGAATACCGTCATCGAATCGCTGATTGCCCAGGGCAAACTCTCTCCGCAGGATCCCACCGCAGCGCGGGCGACAAGGGCGCTAGTAGCGGTATTGCAGGCCGAAAGCAAAAGTCCCGCGGAGCCGTTGAGGATTTTGGATTTATGCGCGGGACTGGGAACCAAGACCATCCAACTGGCGCGGGCTTTGCCGCAAGCCCTGATTATCGCAACGGATATTGCGGATGAAAAATTAGCCGCCATAGAACGCCGCGCTCGAGAAGCTGCCGTCAGCAATATCCGCACCATCGACATGTTGACGTTCCGCGCGCAAAAGCCCCCCTTATTTGATGCCGTGCTGGTGGATGCCCCGTGCTCGAATACCGGCGTGATCGCCCGGCGGCTGCAAGTGCGGTGGCGCTGGCCGTTGTTTGATCTGGCCGCGGTGCGGGAATTGCAAACCAGACTCATGGACGATGCGGCGGAACATCTCAAACCTGCGGGGCTTCTGGTATACAGCACGTGCAGTATTGATCCGGATGAAAACACCGTCGCCGTTAATGATTTTCTGCGTGGCCGGCCGGGCGAGCAATGGCGTAATATGCGGCGGGAATTCCAGTTGCCCGCGGCAGGAATTCCGGAAGAAAGATGCGACGGCGGATTTATCACAGTTTTCAAGCGGCAGTGAGCCTGCTAAACTTTCAGGCAAATATAAAACGTTATTGCAAGACTGCTTTGGAACATCAATATGACACATCAACCAATTAAAATAGCGATCTGCGGCTCATCCGGCCGCATGGGGAACAGAATTTCCGCCTTGGCCCTGGAATCGCCGGAGCTTTTCAAGACCATCGTCCATATTGATCGCGTCACAGCGAATGCCGCGAAAAACTCGCCGGAAATCGTGGCCGATTTGCCGCCAGGGGTGGATGTGCTGATTGATTTTTCCGCCCCGGCGGCTACCCGCGCCATGATCGCTTCATGCGTGAAATACAAAACCGCCATGGTCATTGGTACCACCGGGCTGACCGCAGCCGACCACGCCTTGATTGACCAAGCCTCAAAAACCATTCCCATTTTGCAGGCTACCAACACCAGTCTGGGAATAAATGTATTACTGGCGATCGTCGCCCAAACCGCACAGCAACTTGGCGCGGCGTACGACATTGAGATTGTTGAAGCGCACCATAATCAGAAAAAAGATTCCCCTTCCGGCACGGCACTTTCACTGGCCCAGGCCATCTGCCAGGCCACAGGCCGAGAAATTGATCAGGCGATGGTACATGGCCGCCATGGCGGAGATACATTGCGTAAAGCCGGCGACATTGGCATGCACGCGGTACGCATGGGGGATGTTGTTGGAGAACATACCGTTTATTTCGCAACATCCGGGGAACGGATAGAAGTCAAGCACACCGCCAGCACGCGCGATACATTTGCACGCGGAGCCTTACGAGCCGCGGCCTATATGGCAGGGAAACCACCGGGCCGCTATAGCATGAGCGATGTGCTGGGTGTCGGGGCTGCGGCGCAGCCAGGAGTTAGGAGTTAGAAGGGGTCGGTGAATAATGAATGGAAACGACGCTGAGTTCATGCTTTTCATAAAGCCGCTGGCTTTGCCGGTGGTGAAAGGCACGACGTAATTGGGCGGGCGACGGCAGATTTGAAATTTGAAATTCCAGGTTCCAGATTCCAGCCTTTTCATTGTTCCAAATATGTTATCGCACCTTGTAACCCAAGCTCAAGAGGTTTACACTCCAAATTAGGGAAATGCGGCAAGCCGATGGAACGGTTACGAAATCAGGCCGTGCAAGGATGGGTGTGCGGTATTTTGCTTCGGAGGAAATGTCATGGAAAGTGTTTTGGAACCGCGTAATTTTGCCAATCTCAGCTCGGTGGCGGGCTTAAGTCGCACCACCCTGGATGAACATCATCAACTTTATTGCGGTTATGTGCGAAAAGCCAATGCACTTTCCGATCGTCTTGTCGCCATTCAAAATACGCCCCAGTTGGCCAACGCGGGGGATATTGTCAATATTAAGGGGGATCTGTGCTTTGCCTTGGCGGCCGTGCGTAATCATGAACGGTATTTTGATGTTCTGGGTGACCATAAAACTTCCATTCCAGCAATATTAAAGCAGCGCATCAGCTTGAACTTCGGCTCCGTCGAAAATTATATTGAAGATCTTCGTCGCGCCGCCTTAGGGACGCGGGGATGGACTTGGACCGTCATGGATCACGTCACCGGCCGACTATGGAACTTGTCCGGACAGCACAATGGAATGTTCCCCTTCTGGGATGCACACCCCATTTTAACACTCGATCTATGCGATCACGCCTATTTTTATGACTTCGGCCACCATCGCGCGGATTATGTAGAGTGCCTGATTGAAAATTTGAACTGGGAAAAGCCCGCGCAGTACCTGACAGGCGGGGAAAAAATACAACATTCCGGTTCGGTGATGGTGCCGGCGTAAACCGCAGCAACTCTTCCGTGGCGCGCAACGTGAAGTGTGCCCTTAGCTCAATGCGGAAGCGTTGAGCTGGAAGCGGGATGTGATGTGATCGCCCAACATTGTTCCCGCCGGCGCGATTGAAGAGATCAGGTTGGCCGGTCGGGGATGTTCTTACGGGTATATCAATGAGCCGTGCGATCAAACGCTGCGACAACGCGTTGCTTGATTTCCAGCAAATTAACATCGGACTTTACGGGCTTGCTGCCATGAACCGAAACAGGCTCGCGTAACGGCACCCAGCTTTTGCATCCGGCATATTGCGGATCAAGCGCCATTGTAAGCGGCTGGGGTAATTTCCAGGCCCGCAGCACAATGATATACAATGGATAATCCGGACGATAATTAAATCGCATATCAATTAACGGTTTATCCCATAAATGCAAATCGGCCAGCAAATCAAATGCGGAGCGATCCGGTACGCGGGCAATAAAAAAAACTTCCGCCCAGCCGCGGATGGTAATTTCCTCCGGTTCGCGATCCACCGTTTTTATCCCGTCTCGCCAAGCCGCTTTTACCGATTCCGGCTTCTGATGTAAGACGGTGGGAAAGAGCACAAATTGGGAATGCTCGAGTTCAAATTCCCCGGCCGCTTCATATATCCCTCCCTTGCGCAACAATATCGCCTGTTGGCCTGCCAGTACGGCGTCGCAAACAATCGACCATTCCTTCAGTGCCATATTCAAAGATGATTCCATCACGGAGTCCTGTTCGCCTTTTATTATTCCGCACCGGCCGACATGGGTTCAATGTGACTGGCGATTTCCGCCACTTGGGGCAGACGCATACGAATGCGTTTTTCCAGTTCCGTCACCTTGCCATGGGCATCGGCCACGGTAATATCCGCTCCAAATTCGACGTGAAAACTTAAGTAAACTCGTTCGTTGATGGTATGGGCGTGTACCGCATGAACCGATAATTCCATAGCCTCAGCCAGGCTTCGCACAACGGCCGCCAAGCTTGGCTCGGCGTCGCCAGGTTCCACATGCACAGTGATATCTATGCTGGGATGCTCATTGGAAGCTGCCAGTTCCACAGAAGTCGCAATTCGATGACCTTCTTCCAATGTAGCAGTAGGATTCACGCGGATGGTGGTATCCACAAAGCGCCGATTGCCGCCCTGCCGCACGCGAATGCGCGGCACATCCATGACTCCGGGCACGCGACGGATAATTTCCTGAAGTTGCGTATCCACGCCTTCAGGCGCTCGATCCACCAGCGCATCCACCGAGTGCAGCGCCAGACGGATCGCAGCTCCAATCATCAAGATCGCCACTGTTACGGCTCCGAGATTATCCATCCATGCCAGCCGGCCGCGGCTTAATAGAGACAACAGCAAAGCAATAAGTACGACGGCGGCACTGATGAGATCCATACGGAAATGCACGCTGCTGGCGCGCAGTGCTTCACTGCCAAACTTTTTCGCGGTTCTGACCAGTTGCAGCGTGCGCCAGATATCGACGCCAATGGCCGCACACAACACCATAATTGCGACAATGGTTGGAATGGTCGGCAAGGTGCGCGGATGACCGAAATCCATCATGGCCCGCCAGAGAATCCATAAGGCCGTCAACGCCAGAATAATGCTCTCCGCAAAAGCCGAGAGATTTTCCACTTTGCCATGACCATAATTATGCGTTTGATCCGCGGGGCGGTCGCTGATATGCACCGCGACAAGGGTGATAATGGTGGCCAGCACATCCACCGCGTTGTGCAGAGCATCTGAAAGAATAGCCAAGCTGCCTGTTAACAGCGCCATAAGCAGCTTTAAGATCGTCATCGCCAGACTGGCCATCAGCGATACCCACGCCGTATGCTGCTTATCTTTGGATGGTTGATGATCCGCCACGAAAGCACTTCCCGAACGCGCTGTGAATAATTTTACCAGCTATCCCGGCTGCAACGAGCTTTCCCGCCGGTGCTTGCGCAACAGTATACAAAAATTCAGGGAGTTGCATTATTTTTTAGGGAAATTAGGCCCTTTACGAGTCGGCCCAGCCAAGAATTTTTCCGCTACGCGGGCGGCCTGCTCGGCCTTGCGCCGCTTCAGGGCCTTGTATTCCTCCTCGGTCAGTTCGCCGCTTTGATACATCGCTTCAATTTGTTTAAGTGAAAAGCCAAAGCCCGTCATCTCCGCCGGTGGGTTGGCCACACGTCTGCGAACGGCCCGGATCACTATCCATCCGACAATAACCGCGGCCACCAACGCCGCCCCCCACTCGAAAATACCGATCAGGTTCTTGTCCAAATTAACAACCTCACCAACGCATCCGTTAACCCGCCGTGGCATAATTATATACGTTATCGGCGCGCAAGTAAGTTTGGAATTCCACAAAGCGCACAGTAAAATATTGACACAGCGCTCTGGGCGCGTATGATAAAAGGTGTTATACAGGCAAATTGCCCGGCAGGAACGGTCCTTTCCCGCGCAGTTATGGAGGCAAGCATGCTTCAAGATGCGGCAAGACTGAAAATCACCCGTGACGGTGAAATCGTTCTGGTGGAATTTACCCACCGGAAAATACTGGATGAGGCAAATATTGCCGAAATCGGGGATCAGCTTGTCGCGTTGGTCGAAAATGAGCACCGCCCCAAGGCCATCATTTCATTCGCCGGGGTCGATCATCTTTCATCGGCTGCTTTAGGAACGCTTATCACGGTGAATAACAAAGTTCGCAATCATGACGGCCAATTACGGCTCTGTAACATTCATCCGCAGATATTTGAAGTTTTTGTTATCACAAAACTTAATAAACTCTTTCGCATCTATCCGACAATAAAGGAAGCGAAAGAAAGCTTTGAGTCTCAAAGCAAACAGAGCGTCACATAACGCGGGGTTGAGGCAGGCTTTTTCCGGTGTGTAGCCGGTGCGGAAAGATTAGTTTGGTGTGTCACGCAAGAGGGTATGGATGCCCGTGAATCGCATGGATTGGTAAACACTTGCAAGCATAATTCAGAACGGGCGTCATTATGGGACGAATGCGACTGGAAAAAACAACTGCCACCCGTCGGACGGTCGGTCCGTCTTCCACTTCCCACGGATTGTGGTGTCGGCTGGAAATTCCCAGCGACCCCAAGCGAGTGGAAGAAGTTGAAGAAACCATATTATCCCAATGTCAACGCTATTCATTTACCGACCGCGATTTATTTGCCCTTAAACTGGCCATCGATGAAGCTTTTGCCAATGCGGTGAAGCACGGCAACCAGTGCGATTGTGATAAGCACGTCCGCATTAAATATCGTGTAACGCCCCGCCGGGCGGATGTGGTCGTGGAAGATGAAGGCCCGGGATTTAACCCAGCGAGCCTGCCCGACCCGACCTTGGACCAGCAT
This sequence comes from Planctomycetota bacterium, assembly GCA_021828925.1. Next base: position 1,195 of record JAJZCT010000133.1, on the reverse strand, counting down.
ATTGAATGCACGCACGGCCGGGGGATTCTTCTGATGCGGGCCTTTATGAATAACGTCGTTTTCAGCCCCTCAGGAAATTCTGTTACCCTGACCAAATTTAACGACTCAACGCGTAGCAAGACCGAACACAGCATCGCCTTTGGATAACCGCCGTACTTTGCGTTTACAGGGCAGCCCCTCCAACTTCCCGGTTCGATGCCAGTACCTACATGAATTACCCCACCTGAAATAATAAGAAGCAGGGGGATAGATTAAACCCCGGGTTGCAAGTTCTTACGCCTGAATGCTTCCCGTTACACCATAGCTCTGTTAAGTGAGTTCCCGATTACGGAACAGTGCTACCGCGATGCTCAGGGCTGCACCGATGTACATCAGCCCGTATGCCGAGGCCATGCTGACATAACCGACGACTTCGCCGATGGTTGGCGCATCCGGCCCCTGATAGTGGCCGGGCATGGAAATAGGACGGTAGATCAGGGCCTGATTAATGTCAAAATTCGTCAGATAGGGCAGAAAATAGCTGCCACCATCCACCAGGGCCTGCCAAGGCTCCCCTAAATGCAATAGCGGCGCGAACCGGGTAAGGTTGGCTCCGATATACAAAACGACAATAACGGTCATATTCAAAGCCAGGCTGTAACGGGTAGCGATGGCAGTGCTTATGGCGGCCAAGGTTGCCAATTCCATAAATTGCAATATAAATGCCGGAATCAGCGCGATAATAGCCATATCATTGGCCCAATATAAAGCTTGTTGACCGGCGTAAGATGCCACCGATAAGTCAATCCGCTGGTCCGAAAAATACCGCATCCACGCACAGGCCGCCACAGCGATGGTGCAGATGGCCATCGTGACAAACATCAGACAGGCAATGCCAAGATACTTTCCAATGATGACCTGCCAGCGTGCTACCGGCTTGCTCATCAGGGTCAGCATGGTGCGGTTTTCAATTTCTTCATCAATAACTTTGGCTGTGGCAAAAACCATGATGATTAGAATAAACATCAGCACAAACGACATGGCCACATCGCGGTACATCTTGGTGTCTTCACCAAAGGTATTAAACGGCACAAAGGCGGTAATCACAATGGCCGCGATACACATCGCAAAGACAATCAACGTGAAGGGTTGGTACAGCGCCTCGTGATAGGTTACCTGCGTAATAGCACCGATGCGGCTTAAATTAATAAGCGGG
>JAJZCT010000132.1 GCA_021828925.1 Planctomycetota bacterium | reverse complement strand
CGGGAATTGGCGGCACGGGCGAGATATAAAAATGCGTACATCTTCAAATATTCGCCCAGGCCCGGTACCGTGGCCATTCGGCGGCATGAGGATGACGTGCCCGAGGCGGTGAAGCGGTCGCGCCATCAGGATCTGTTAAACCTGCAAAATGACATTTGCGAACAATTAAATCGCGAACTTATTAATTCTACCGCAGAGGTGCTGTGTGAAGGCCCCAGCGGTTGGGAACATCCGGCGGAATCGGTGATTGCCGGTGCTCTAAAGGGTGTCCACGAGGCGGCAGCCCACACCCAGCGCATCGAGCTTGGTTCTCGGCTCGCCGGTGCCATGCGCAACGCCGATGCCCGATTTGACAATTCATCATTTAATGCGATACGTGGGTCTATTCAATTAACGGGTCGCACCACCGCAGACCAGATTGTGGTATTTGACGGGCCGGCAAACTTGGAGGGTAAAATTGTGCCCGTGAAGCTTTGCGTGGTACATGGTTTGACCATTTTTGGCAGGCTCGCGGCCAGTGCCGATGCGATACCGGCTGAGCCGGTTGCCGCCCTGTAAATTTATGGGACTGCGGGGTTAAAAAATTCTTTCATTTATCACTTGCAAAATACCGATAGAAGTCTGTACATTATCATTTAACTGATTCTACGTTTTACGCATCTGAATCAGCGCTTGAGAAAAAAAATTGGCCCAGAAGGGTATTGAAGGGAGAACGTCTCATGGCACATGAACTTGATTTGCAGTGGTACCTCGAAGAGATACGCCGGTTCCCGCTTCTCACGGCGGAGCAGGAGCGGACTTTAACGCGGCGAATTCGGGAACGGGGCGATCCGGCTTCTCGGCAGGAAATGATACGTTGCAATTTGCGGCTCGTGGTCAGTATCGCCCGGCGATATGTTCGCCGGGGCGTCGCGCTGATTGATCTGGTGGCGGAAGGCAATATCGGCCTGGTGCGGGCGGTAGATTTATTTGATCCGGATAAAGACGTGCGATTCAGTACCTACGCCACTTGGTGGGTGCGGCAGGCCATACGCAAAGCATTAACGCTTAATGCCCGGCCCATCCGCCTGCCGGCGTATATGAGCCAGCGGATCGCACGTCTGCAGGGCGAAACCACCAGCAGCCGCGATGACAATGGCGAAGCTGCTCCAGATGTGGAACTCGCCATCCGGATGAATCTGACAGCCGCGATGGTGGCGGCAGCGCGTAAAGCGTCGTGCACCATGTATGCGGTGGGGGGGGCTTCGGTCCCGGGTGATGATAATCCCGTAGCGGTGCACGAGTTGCTGGAGGATCTCCGCACACCGGCGCCCGAAGCGGCGGTGGAGCACAGCGAGTTGGCCCGTGTGATTGAACTTACGCTGACTCACCTGGAACCCCGGGAGGCATTTATTTTACGCCTGCGTAACGGCATTGGCGTCAGTGGAACATTCACACTGGATCAGATTGCCGCACGCCTGGGCGTGACGCGGGAGCGTGTGCGGCAGATTGAAATGGCCGCGCTGAAAAAATTAAACCATCTGCTGCAAGGGCAGGAGTATTTGCTGGAGCGCACGGCCAGACACATCAGCAACGGCGTGCGGCAAACGGTGATGGTATAGTTGACCGGGCCCGGCCAGAGTTCGGCACGCTTACGCCTGGACCAGCTTTAAAACGTGTTCGACAATCTTGTCGATACTGACCATTTCCGGATCTTTCTGAGATCGCGCTTTAAGTTCCACTTGTCCGGCGGCTAAAGACTTATCTCCTAATACAATCCGCAACGGAATACCGATCAGATCGGCATCTTTGAATTTTACGCCGGGCCGCTGGTCGCGGTCATCCACCAGGACATCAATATGGCGGGCCGAGAATTCATTGTGCAAGCGGTCCGCCACTTCCCGGGCTTGGCCATCATATTTAATAGGTGTAATAATCACATGGAATGGGGCGATGGCCATGGGCCAGCGGATACCGTCGGCATCAGAAAGTGTCTCCAACGCGCCAACTAAAATACGCCCCGGCCCGATGCCATAGCACCCCATGATCACGCTGTGGCTCTGTTGTTTATCATCGCTGTAAACCGCGCCCAGGGCATCGCTGTATTTGGTGCCGAGCTTAAAGACGTGACCCAGTTCAATACCCTTGCTGAAAATCAGATCGGTGCCATTGGGAGCTTTATCTTCAGCGGTAACATTGCGGATATCGGCGATAATTGCTTTGGCCTGTAGAGCGGCAGTGAGATGTTGCTTCCAGTTGAAATTTGTCACGTGCCAGTGCACTTCGTTGGCACCGGAGGTGGCATCGGTGATCAGCAGGGCGTCGGGGTCAATGATTAATTCGGCCTGAACGGTGTTGACGACATGCGGCCCGACGTAGCCTATGACAAATCCTGCAGCTCGGGCGGCCGCTTCATCGGCGAGTTCCACGGGGCCGACGACGCGACGAATTTTCGCTTCATTAATTTCGTGGTCCCCGCGGACGCACGCGACAATCCATTTTCCGGTTTTGGCGTCGCCGGCGCGAAAGACCATGGTCTTGATCATTTGCGTGCACTGGATGTTCAGCAGCTTGCAGACCGCATCAATCGCGGCCGCGTCGGGAGTATGGACTTTATTTAGTTTCGCCTCGGGCATGTCCGGAGTGGAAGAAAACGCCGGTAACGCTGCGCTACGGCCTGCGCGCTCCAGATTGGCCGCCCAGGAATTGTCCGCGGCCCGCACAACAATATCTTCACCGGCTTCGCACGGGCAGATAAATTCATGGCTGGCATCGCCGCCAATAGGGCCGCTTTCGGCTTCCACGGGAATGGCGGGAATGCCGCAGCGCTGGAAAATTTTTACATACGCCTCGTACATATCATGGTAGGTGCGATCCAGGCTCTCCAGCGAAGTGTGAAAGCTATAGGCATCTTTCATGAAAAACTCCCGCACGCGTAACATACCATTGCGCGGCCGAGCCTCATCACGGAATTTGGTTTGAATTTGATAAAGCGTGATAGGAAGTTGTTTATGGCTGCTGATGTAGGCTTTAACAAGTTCGGTAACGCATTCTTCATGCGTGGGGCCTAGAATCATTTCCGTGCCTTTTCGATCTTTGAGCTTAAATAGCAACGCGCCGTAGTCAAAATAGCGGCCGGTCTGTTTCCATAAGTCCGCCGGCAGCAGGGCGGGCATGTGGATTTCCTCGGCATTAATGGCGTTCATTTCCTGGCGGATAATGGCGTTTATTTTCTGCATGGCCCGCCATCCCAACGGCAGCCAGTCATACACGCCCGCACTGATGCGGCGGATCAAGCCCGCGCGGATCATAAGTTTATGCGAGAGAATATCCGCGTCGGTCGGGGCTTCGCGGCTCGTGGGAATTAAGGTGCGGGACCAATACATCTGGCAGTACTCCAAAAACATCCAAAGAACCACAATCGGCAAGCCGATAAGGACTGCCGCCGATTACGGCGTCAGCAGTTTGTATAAGCACAGCCATTTAATTGCAAGCGGCGCAGTATTGTGTGATGCCGGAAAGCCTGCGTCCATTTCCGCACCAGACTGTCGCTCGGGAATACGTCACCCGGGGCCTGTGCGGGTAATCGCCGGATTGCAGCGGCGTGATTTTTGGCTTCTTGAGGGGGCATCGTATCATAGAGCACCGTGGTGTTAACCCGGTGGTCGGTTGGCGGCACTTGATCAACCACCGGATTATCATCCGGTGCTCTTGGGTTTGTGGCATTCATTTTCCGGTTGCACAGGTCAATGTGACCTCGCGCCGCGCGGCAGCCTTTTCCAGCACCAGTCTCACGCGCAGCGGCGAGCGGCCGGATTCATCAAAAACTTTTAGCGTATTAGCGCCACGTTTCAAATAACAGGAAGGAATATACAAGCCCTGCGCCATCACCGGATCGGGGTACCGGCCCAGATTATGGCCGTTAAGCCACATATAACCGCCGCCGCAATAACCCCATGCCGCCCGCAGCACAGGATGCTCGCCCTGGTCATAGCGCGGCAGCGTGAACGTGCTACGGTAGTAGCAAGGAGCATCAGGAGCATGGGTAAACGCGTGCCAGTGCGAGCCGGTATCCACGCGTCCCCCGTGCATACGCCAAGAGGTGATCAGACCCTTATCTTTAATGGCTGATTCGTATTGATAATGCTCAAAGCCTAATATGGGAAATGCCTTTAAGGGCTTACCATGCGTGGGTACCAGCACGCTTAAGACGTTGCCTGATTGGTGATGCCAGAATTGTGCGGCCCGGTGCCCGGAACGGGTTGTAGTCCGGGTGACGGCGAGGCGCGCAGAGTTAAAGACTATGACAGAACCGCGTGGGAGATTTTTCCAACGCAGCACCAGATGATCGGCGGAAATTTCGGGCAATGCGACGCGAAACCAGAGCGGTCCCTTGCCCGAAGGAATTAAGCCCGGCGTTTCGGGTAGGGCTTTGAATTTTGCCATGTTGCCGCGGTCTTCCATGACCTGCATCATGGCGTTAATGCGCGGGCCGGTGAGGCGGCGGTATGACCAGCCGGTAATGCCGCCGAGCGTGATGGTTTCAAACTTGGTGGTGAAGTGCGTCAGCCGCACGGGTCCCCAGAGGCCTTTTTGAGCAATGGCATTAAAAGGTCCCGAATAGGTCCAGTGCTTGCGACGGCCGTCACAGACCGTCAGAATCGCCAGCGTATTAAGTCCCGCCTTTAATTTAATATTGGCAATATGACCGGAAATATCGGTTTGCAATCGGCCATTGGCAAATACTTCGCCCCAGTCTTTGACGAATTTGATTTTCAATGCATAGGCACCCGCGGCGGGAACAGTAATCTGCGTGCGGTACCATTCATAAGAGCCGGGATAATCATCGGCACCCATAGGCAGAGGATTCGTCACTGCCAGCCAATTCCCGGCGTTAAAGTCGGCGCGGGCGGGCGTATCGGCCAAGCGCATTTGCCAATGCTCCAACGTCGGTGCGATTGACTGCACAGGCACGCCCGCATCGGGCGAGGCGGTGAAGATCAGCGGTGCATTGGAGGCAGTGTATAACTTTGCCGTAGATATCGACGCGTTAAGAGGTTCGGTCGTCCACAAACGCAGATTATTCTTCCGGCGTGTCAGCGCGCCCGCGTAACGGGGGCCAAAAATAATCACGCGTTTACCTGCTGCATGCAGAAACCAGGTGCGACGTGCCAAATCGCGGCGCACCACAAAGATTCGCAAACTTCGCTGGCGCACCGTCAAGTTATAAATTTTAACCCCATGCGCGGGGATGTTGGTACGGAGAGAATATTGATGGGTAAAAAACCCTGCTTCTTTAAATCCCGGTGATGCGGTTGTCGGGCCTCCAGCCTGTTGATTAAATCGCAGAAGTATCGGTGAATCAGGTGGGCCGTAGGTAATCAGGCTGGTGACGCTTCCCTGATGCACGATCCGCAGAATCCGCGCACAGCCGTGCTGGAGAACAAAGTAACGATTTACTACAAACTTGCTGACCATGGGAAACAGATGTTGCGGCAAAATGGAAATCGGACATCCGCCGGGAGGGGTGCAAGTGACCGTGCGTGGAGAAAGATTTTGAAAAAAATCGATGCGTCCATGTGGGCTGACCCGGCTGAAGGTGCGCATGCCCCAAGGCAGGCCTGAAATATGCACGCCGACATTGATGCTGGTTTCCAGAATTTCCTGAAATGAACGGGCGAAATCGTTGGTGAATTTATAGTGGTAATACAACGGGCGCAAATCACCGGCCTGGCCGATGGGGGCGGCAAAATCATAGCTGGCTTTATTAATATTGTCATAAAAATGCGATGGAGTCGTGCCGCCCACGGCCAAATACACGTCGTACCCGTTCCCGCCGTAGCCAATAACGTGCCATGGCGCTTGATAAGTCAATACATGCCGTCCCGGAGCGCGATGGCGATAATCGGTATACCATCCGCACCACATTTCCGTGGTGTACCAGGGGCTGCTGCGGTTCTGCGAAGGCCATGGTCCGACGCCCGCGGGGCTGGCTCCGTGGTGCTGGCCGCTGAAAAACATGGGCACAGTGATGCCCAGGGAAATGGCTTTGTGATAAAGATACTGGTAATAAGGGGTAGGTAGCACCGCGCCCCAGCCGGCGCTATCTTCATTTTCCAACTGCACCATAATCACCGGGCCGCCATGGCTAATCTGATTGGCGGCAACGATGGGCAATAGTTTGTCAAAATACCCGCCCACGGCCTGCAGGAATGGCGCATCACCCTGGCGGATGTTTAAGCCGGGGATAAATTTCAGCCAGATCGGCAGGCCGCCGCTGTTCCATTCACCGTTACTGTACGGCCCGACACGCAATATCGCATAGAAGCCCATTTTTTTAACCAGATGCAGAAAGGCCGCCAGATTTCTCCGGCCATGGAACTTGAACTGCCCCTTCCGCGGCTCCTGATAACTCCAAAAAATGTACGTTTGTACACAATTAAAACCATCACGTTTCATTTTCAACAGCCGATTTTTCCATAACGCCCGCGGCACACGCTCATAATGCAGGGAACCGGAAGCCAGAAAAACCCGTTTGCCGTTAATGATAAAACCGCGGCCGTCAAAGTTGATAAATTTGCCGGCATTACCGCGTGGCGGAAAAAATGAAGCATGTGCAGGATGGGGTGGCAATACGAGGATGGTAAAAACCAATATAATCAGCATCAGATGATTTAATGGGGCTTTTTCTCGTTTATGTGGGCATTTGGTTATTTGCTGTGTCATGGCGAGGTTTTATCCTTATATGAAGCGCACGGTTTGTACCGGCGATGCGGGGTGCCCGTCCGGGCATCTGTCAGGGGGGCCTCTGCTGATTTACCGCTGCCGTTGGTGGCGTTGGCTGCATGATCGCATCGAATGCTCGGCGATCGGTCGGCAGCCACACGCATAATTTCCATCGCCAGCGCGTCAGCAGCGTTTGGGGAAAATGGTGGGCTTGGGCGTAGCGGTAGGCCATGATGCGGTCCGGCCATTGCATGGCGATATCTTTTTCGCTGTAAGAATGGCGCTGATCGAGTAATTGCCAGAGATGATACGCTGCGCTGGCCGAGACCGCGGAGTCAGGTTTCACGGAAGGCGGTCTGTAATCGCTCAAAGTCAGGCCATCAAGATGGGCGTAGCCATTATCACTTTTCGGCCCGGCAACCGGATCAAGAAACATTCCTTGAACCGCCATATTAAGGCTACCATTGCGCGCCAGCCGCACCGGATAAACGCCGGGGCCTTTTAATAAAAAGGTGGTGTACATGCCGCCCCAAAACTGTTTAACTCGGTTTTGCGCCAGGGGCTTGCCTGTTTGCCACGCAATGGCCGGCGGCAGGCCCCGCGGAAATACTTGGACGGCAAAATCCCGCACCATATTAAATCCATGTTCGCCGTCTTTATTATGGAAATAAAAGGACAGGCGGTACAGGCCCTTGGGAATGGTCACCGCCAGCCACATGTCGGGGCCTTGAAAGAATCGGGAATAGTCCTGTCCATCATCATTCCATTCGCCTTCGACCCGCTGGCCCATATCCGGGTCATAGAGCGTGCGGCGTAATGTGGAATGGTCCCACGCAACATAGTAGCGCATATCCCCGGATTGCAGCATGTGCGGCGACGTCTGCTGTTCAATGCGGGCGTCGCCCAAGCCCCCAATAAACACATCCTGGCCGGTTTGAGAGTTCGGGCCGCCATCGCAAAGTATGGCATAGGCTACACCATAATGCCCCAGCCAGTCGCCCTCTGTACGCCAGTCCGAACCAAGGCTCGCGGCTGCGACCGCACGTCCTTGGCCCGCTTTTACCGAAGCAATCAGGGTTTTAAGCATAGCGGCCGTGGGAGCACGGGCACCGGCAGGCAACGGAGGTGCAAGCCTTAGCTTTGGTGACGGCTTAAATGCAGCTACCGCACCGGCCGGAAGATGCGTTTTAACTGCAAACAATCCGGATTCATAGCTCCCCACCAGCATTCCGCCGCTGGGCAGGGGGGCCATCGAAGCGATAAAATCATGCGCAGTTAAATTACCGGATGAATCCGCGACGGGGAAGATCCGAATATTATGCTGATCCG
>JAJZCT010000131.1 GCA_021828925.1 Planctomycetota bacterium | reverse complement strand
GCCACAACGACCAGCGCGCTGACTTCCAGCCCTTGGCTGTATCTGGTGATCGGTCTGGTGGTGCTCGCCGGTGCCGTGATGGTTTTCAAGAGCCGCAAAAAATGAGCTGCAACTGTAATTCAACGCGCGATGCGCTAGTGAGTGGGAATGGGACAGCATCGGTAGGGATACCGGTGCTGCCCATTGCCGGTATTCTCTCGCCGCAGGTGCATCGCAGCATCGCATTATCTGCGGGCCAATCATCGACGGGTACGGCGCAAGCCTCGCTCCCGGCCACTGCGGATGCACAACAAGCTGCACAAGCGGAAATTTTTTCCGGTCAAAAAGCAACCAGTCCCGCGGTTCCGGCGATCTCGACCAAAAGCAAGAACCGCAATACATTGAGCCTCCTCATGGCCGGTGGTCTTGCACTGTTAACGGCGTTTTGACCATGCAGCGGCAATACCCGCGCGGCCCGAATCCTTTCGGGCAAACCTACGCCTCACAAGGCGCGGTATTTCAGGCCGGATTACAGGCCGGCTTTACAGGCAACGTGCTCGCACCGCTCGCCAAGGGCGCAGTATCGAAATTCTTTGCCCCCATCCAGGAATCTCACTGCATCGCGCAATATCGGAATGGATTGACCGATGGCGGTACGGTGAATGTGGCCGTCTGGATCAACACCGTCTTTTCCTGGGCGCTGAAATATAACATTCCGGCATTCCCGGGTATGCCGGTCAATGACCGGCTGGTCCCGATTTCTCTGCTGAAAAAATCTGCTGGCGTGTATTACGTGGAGAACATCCCGCAAGGCGGCGGCACGAACACCCATTCCGGGGTCGGGCGGACGAAACTCGTATGAATCCTACGCTGACCTCCGTGCAGTTTGTGGATCCTGCCTACAATGGCGGCAAGGTATCGAACGGCTGGATCACCTCAGACGGCTATCTGATCGAGCCCGGGAATACCAACGGAAACCTTGTGGATCCCTGGGGCTGGTATTTGGCACAGTTCGAGGCCGGGAAACTTGCGCTCGATTCCTATACTGCCGGGTTGGTACGCGGCAATTGCGCAGCCACCGGCATCACTCCGCAATCCTTTTGGGAATACGTGGGCAAGCCGCTGGTGGTCATGGGCGCAGCGATCACCGGTGCCGAACTATTGGGATCGGCGGGTGCGGGCGCAAGCGCGGGAAGTGCGAGCGGCGCCGGCGGCACACTTGCGCCGACCGCGATTAGCGCGCCCACCGTATCCGTTGCTACTTTAACGCCGGTCTCCACGGGGACCGAAGCACTGGGCAGCAGCCTGGCGCCGCTTGCCGACGTGGGCGCGACCGCAGGCGGTGGAGGGCTGCTGAGCGAAGCGGGGGCCGTGCTTTCGGCTGCCCCAACCGCATTGAAAACCGCGGGTGCATTGGCGGCGGCGGCGGGCGCTGCGGGTGCAGGCTCTGCTGGGCAATCATTCGCGCTTGCGCCAATCACAGTAACCGGCAAAAAGCCAAGTTCTTTGTGGATGATCCTGTTACTCGCCGGCGCGGCCGGTGTGACTGCATGGGTGGCCTGAATGATTACTGCTAAGCCCTTTGCCATCGCCGGGGGATCTTCTCCCGCCGGCGGAGCCACCTATAACCTGGTAGGCTCGAAATTTTCTCTCTTGGCGGCGAGCGAACCGCTCAACATCAAGCTGTTCGTCAAGACCCAGCAGGTGGCCGATCTGCAGGGATTCATCGCGGGATTAGAGGCCGGGCCATTCTGTCCGCCGTTTACCAAGATCCAGATGGAGACTCAGAGCGGCAACGTAGGCAACGCCATCATCGGCGTGGGTGATGAGGACATCGCCTACAATCCGATGGCGGGCACGTTGACGTTCAGTAATCCGGCGGTATCCGCCGCCGCGCAATCGCTGGCGACGAATACGAACCCGTTGACGAGCGCACAAGCAGGCAATTATTTTTCTGTCGCTGCCGTGGTGCCGGCGGTTTCGGCGGCATTCGGTTTTTTGCAAATAGGCAACAATGGTTACGCGAATGGAAAACGGGCGACGATTACAGGGATTCGGCTAACCAATCCCAATGCTGTGGCGCTCTCGTTCACCATCGCCACGTTGGGGAGTAACTATATCCCGACGACTAATCCGTTGCCGAATAACATGCTAGCCGGTGGATCGGGATCCTTTTTCATCTGCGGTGTGGGAGCGGCTGCCTCCTTTGGAGGCGTGCAGCATTTATTGAAAAATCCAACGGTGGAAGCGAATAGTACGCTTGACGTGCAACTGGATGCGCCGATTGTGTTGCCGGTGGGCGTCGTACAGAGCCTGGAAATCATCGCGCAAACTCTCGATATTCCATTCACAGTAGAAGTATTGTGGACTGAGGACGCGGGCTAAGTGTGCAACGGAAAACACTCTTTGAGCTGGTAATTTTAGGCGCATTGGGCGCGCTCGGAATCGTGATCATGAAAAATTCACAATCCATCAACGACACTTTATCGGGAGTCTTTGCCGGAAGTTATCACTGGCCGCCGGAGTCTGCGCCTTATCAGTCACTGGTCGAAAGCAGCGCGTCGGCGAATGGCGTGCCGGTCGCACTCATGGCGGCGGAAATCACCCAGGAATCCGCCTGGAATCCTTCCGCCTATAACTCCAGCAGCGGCGCCAGTGGGATCGCTCAATTCGAGCCAGCCACCGCGGCCGGGCTGGGGGTCGATCCGATGGATCCCAACAGTGCCATCCCGGGCATGGCGAATTATCTCGCTCAATTGAACGGCAGTCTTTCAGCGCGTGGATATCCACAATGGAGCTATACGCTTGCGGCCTATGATTGGGGCATCGGCAATGTCGAACGCGCACTCACTGACCAGGTGCCTCCATCGAGCTGGCCCAACGAGACCCGGAATTACGTGCGCATCATCACATCGGCCTCCGGTGTGGATACGGCCACCGCGCAGTTGTTCGCATGAAATGGCTGCTGCTATTGGCCGCCGGCGCCGCACTCTTCTGGTGGCTGGATAAGTTCGCCAGCCAGGGCGGAGGATCTCCCGTAACCTTGCCGATTGCTTCTTCCGGCGCCCCGGCGGGGGCCGTGTACGTGGAAGATCAGACGATTGCCGGCATCACCGTACACGTGTACGAATCTCCCCAGGGATTTTATCTGATCGCGCCGTTTGCCGGCGCAACGCGCACCATCGGACCGCTCTCGAACCTCGACATGACGCGGTTAATCCAACTGCAGCAAAGCCTGGGGACCGGCGGATGATCCTGGGCGACCGCCACCAGGGCGACAGCATCGACTTTACCGGTCTCGCGATGCTCACCGGGATCGCTGTGCTGATTTTTCTCGGTTATGAACTCTACAAGCATGCCTCGTTGTTCAATCCGTTGTCACAGAAAAACGCCGCCAACCAGGGCTTTAACGCGCTCTATCAAAATCTGACTGGCAGCACGGGCACGCTGGGCAGTGATCTCTCAGGGTTGTTGAATCCTCCAACGGTGCCGGTCAATCAAACCCCCTCGACGGCTCTTTGTTACGCGCGGAATGCGAGCGGAGCATTGCTCTATGACAGCAACGGCAATATCGAACAGGTGCCATGCTCTCAGAATCCGCCTGGGTATCAAACGCCGTGAACTGGAATGACCTCAAGGGAGATCTCTCGCGCGTCGCGCCATTCCTGGGCGCAGCACTCGACTGTGCCGGACCGGTCGGCATGCTCGCCGGCGGTCTGCTGCAGGCAGCAACCGGCGCGCAAAGCCCGGATGAAGCACGCACCATTTTGGCAGCTCGGGATCCTCAAATGCTCGAACGGATCCGCCTCGCGGAGATTCAAAACCATGATGCGATCCAGAAAGCGCTGATCGAGAACGCCAATCTGCAGGCCGCAGCCAATACTGCCATGGCTTCCCATCCCTGGCTGATCGGCTGGCGGGCGATGCTGGGCTATGCGTGCGCGCTCGCCGTCACCTGGCAATTATTCTTGTTGCCAATCGTGGAATTCACGCTTAGCAGCGTGCATCTGCAAGTGCAGGTTCCGGTGTTCCCATTCAGGATGTTGCTTTCCCTGTTGTTGACATTATTGGGCGCTGCCGGTTGGCATGTGGCCGATGGTGTCCTGAGTCGAAAACCCGGCATATCCAGGTCAGGGTAGGGGCCTGATCGCGTCGCCTGGGCCATTCCAGGCGGTCGTTTTTTCAAAGGATCCGCCTGAATATGAAAAAAGAAGTGTTTGCGCCCTGGATCGTTCAGGCCGTCATCGGAGTCTTCGCCGCCGGCGTCGGGTCTTACGTTGCGCTGCGGGTGATGCAGAATAATATCCATTGGATCGAACAGATCCAACAGAATCATGAGCTGCGCATCGAGAGCCTGGAGTTGCGCGCTTGGAGATCCAAAACTGCGGCATCAGGGCTTGGGAAACGCCAACTGCTGGGGCACCAGGCGCTCGCGCTTAAATTGGGCCAGGAGCTGCCGTTCAAACTCCCAAGCCTGGATCTGCCCGCAGGTCCATTCCACGCCCTCCGGGGTCACCAGACGGCCAGCGTGGAGCTTCCAGCCTTGCCAGGCGGGGCTGATCATGCCCAGATCCCCATCCAGCCTCAGGCGAAGCGCAAGATCCGGCACGGGCGGGATCCTCCGGCGCCGGCACCAACGTCGCGCTGGTAACGCCTAAAACTTGCGCCAGATGATTTAAAAAATCCCGTGTACGGGGAAGTTTGGGGGATTCATCAATAGTTTTAGTTTTCATTTCGGGTTCCTCCGCTGACTGGACGCGTGTTTGTATCAAATTCCAGCTCTATATTCAAGGGCTTGCGTCATGTTGACATTCGCACTCGCATGATATTAACTATGCGGGCGCCGCCGCGCGCCGTGGGTTCTTCTTGGCTGGACCCCCTGTTGACCGCGGAGCCGGCTGGCGCCCTCACAGTGAACAGGGAGTCCATGAACATGCAAATCATCATCGGTTCGTTCTATCGCTGCATCGATCCGTCTGCCCCGGTGTTCGACTGCAAAGTCCAGATCACCCAGCTCGGTTCGGATCCAGAAGATTGTCGCAATAACAAGGTCTGTTTCCGCTGCGATTCCAAAGCGGTACTCACCGGCTGGGCGTTCAGTTGCACGCGTGAAGATTTTGAGCGGAACTTCATACCCTCAGACAATTCACTGCTTTCCCCGTCAGTCCAGGCATCCAATTATCGAGCCGAACGCGTGAGAGGGGATGCCCCATGAGCTGTAAGCCCAGTGAGATAGCCGTCCTTTTCGCGCGGCGCGATTCTATCTATAAGACTTTGCCGATGGTCGATGTTTGGGACATTGATCGTGATGCGCGGGGCTGGCCTGGCGGGATGCCGGTAATATCTCATCCACCATGTCGAGGATGGGGAAGCCTGCGCAAATTTTCCCACGCCGATGCCGAAGAACTAGCATTGGCTTCGTTCGCTGTAGAGCAAGTAAGGAAATTCGGTGGTGTGCTTGAGCACCCCAGAGCATCCAAAATATGGTCATCCGCGCATCTGGCTTCACGGAATGAAGAGCCCGATTCATATGGTGGTTGGATTTTGCCAATTGTGCAAAATTGGTGGGGCCACCGTGCCGAAAAAGAAACCTACTTATACATCGTTGGTTGCCGGCCTTGCGATATTCCCTTAATTCCTCTTTCCTTAGCTTATGCCAGCCATTTTGTTGTTTCCTGCAGCAAACGCCGCAATGGCAAACGATTGAGGAAAGGCGACTGGGGTTGGCGACCAGAAATCTCTAAAGCAGAGCGTGAGCATACACCCCTGAGCCTGGCAATCTGGTTGGTCGAATTAGCCCAGAAATGTGTGCAGCCATGATGCCATCCGTCTTGTGGATTTTTGTCTGTCTCGTAGCGCTGTTCGCGTTAATACCCATCCTGGTGGGGGTCGGGGTGTTGGCCATTATTCTCTTTTGCTGGTCGACTCGACTTTGTGTCTCGTTCACGCCGACGGAACGGTATCGGAAATCGAGGCGCGCATGAGCACACGCGCACTTTTCCAGGTTCTCCATTGGAAGCTGCCGGCGACGCAAAAGCTGGTCGCGATTTTCGTCGGAGACCAGGCGAACGACGATGGTGAGTGTTGGTTCACTCTGCATCACGCCTGTTCCTTCACATCGCTGGGTGAGCGTGCTATTCAGAAGGCATTTATAGCGCTCGAAGCACAAGGAAAAATTAAACGCATCAGCCGCCCGGGCAGATCCAATCGGATCATCCTTTTCTTGGAGTCCACCCCGGCATCAGGTGCCGGGGTGGGGGGCGCACGTGGTGCGGGGGGGGACGCACGTGGTGCGGGGGGGGGGCGCACGTGGTGCGGGGGTATATAAGGAAAAGAGTTCTTACTCTCCCTACTTACCTTCCCAAGAACGGCTGAACAGCCGCGACCTGGAAAAGATGGAAAACCGGGCACTGCTAAAACTCTGCCGCCAGTATGCAATCAGCACGCATGGGGAATCACGCGAACAACTTCTGCAAAAATTGCTGCAACGATTACCACTCATCAACAGGAGACCTCAATGAACACTGAACATCCCAATGTGACGGCTTCGGCCGATCTGTCGAAAAACGCCCGCAAGGAACTTCACAACTCAATTGTGAAATTTGCCAATATCAGAGAAGCTGCATTGGCCAATTTCGATGCTTGCTTTGGAAAGGATTTTTCCCTGTTCAAAGCAGAGGAACTGTTTTGTGAGCTTCGCAAGGGCATTCATGGGCTCTGCGATGCGATGACTGATTTGCACGAACGCCTGGTTACTTTAGAGGCAAAGGATCTGGACGCGCTATAACACCATGAGCCGAGACACACCTAAGCATACGACCATCGGGCACTATACTTGCCCGAACAAGAACTGCGGAAAGATCGGTGCAATCCGCAAGAACCGTTCGGGCAAGTATTACGGCGTCTGTGTGTGCGGTCCGCTTTATTGGTACACCGCAGCCGGGCAGGATTTTTTCCTGAATGAAGGGACAATCTGGGGGGCGAACTCAGCCCCCACAGACATTCCCGAATGGATTCAAAACGGGAGCTATGCGCCCCGGCAAAAGCCTCAAGTCAGTACGAGCACCGCTGCATCGGTATCCCCACAGATCGCACCGGAGACTCAGACTACTACTCAATCCGTTCCTGAACCCTCACCACCTGCTCAAGCAGTTCCGAAGTCTGAACCTCACAAACGTAACTTACCGAGTTGGTTCCCACGATGATCGAGCCTATCGCTAAACCGGAGACGGAACCGAACGCGCTCCCGCCCCATGCTCAGCAAGCTCTCATGGAATTGGACCAGGAAGCGGCTGAGGGTATGCCTGGTGAACAAACGGAAACGGCGGGCGAGGCGGGGCCTCAGCAGGAATTGGAATCCTGGCGTCCGGCGGTCCAGTGGGCGCTGGATCTCGTGAAGGAACTCACGCCAGGATGGAAGTGGACACCGACCGCAGAGCGCCTGTTCCTGGGTGGCGGGACCGATCTCATGGACCAATGGTTCCCCGGCGGTATCGCCAACATGGACCGCTGGGGGCCTTGGGCCAAGCTGCTGGCTGGTTTGGGTGTGTTCGGCATTGCCAATTTCAAACAGTTAAAACTCATGGTAATCGAGGCGAAACAACGTGGACGGGAAGCTGACAGTGGTTTGCGGGCGGACGCGAAGCGGCAAGACCCTGAGCACCCGGCAAGCGTTGACGACCGAAGCACGGTTACTCGTATTCGACCCGAAGGGTAAATGGGCGGAGCTGGACCGCTGCCGTGCGATCCACAGCCGCCGGGAACTGTATGAGATCGCTCAAGCGGGATTGAGAGGGCGCTTTGCTTTTGTCTCGGCGAACGTTGCGGATTTCAATTTCTGGGCGCGGGCTGCGTATTGGTGGGGCTATATTTCCAAGTTGCACGGTCAGCGCAGCGTGGTGGTGGCGGAAGAATTGAGCGCGTTTACTCATCCTGGAAAGGCTCCGCCTGGCTGGCATCTGCTGGTGACTCAGGGGTTGGAGTTCGAAATCGATATCTGGTCCCTCATGCAGCGCCCGGCTGAATCGGATAAGACCTGTCTCGGCAACGCCACTCGA
>JAJZCT010000130.1 GCA_021828925.1 Planctomycetota bacterium | reverse complement strand
CGCGGGCGGTTACCGAGATCTGAATTTTTTCAAATGCCTGTTTCACCGCAGCCGCCGTGGTCAGATTCAGTAGTACGCCGCCGACATCGGTTTTATGGGAAATGGTTTTGGAGAATACTTTTACCACTACGGGATAGCCGATTTTTTCCGCAGCCGCCACCGCCTCCTGGGAAGTGGCAGCGATCAGGGTGGGCGTAACGGGAATGCCGTAAGCTTCCAGCAGTCGCTTGGATTCCGGCTCAGTTAACGTGGTGCGCTGTTCGGCTTGGGCGTCAGAAAATATCGCTTCAATGCTCATGCGGCTTTGCGAATCCAGAGACTTTTCGCCGCCGGACCGGGGAGTTTGATAGAGCGCTTTAAGGGTGCGATCATACTGCCAGAGATAGTTAAACGCGGTGGCGGCGGCATCCGGGTAGGCGAAGGTGGGAATGCCCGCGCGGTTAAGAATTTCTTCGCCGGCTCGCACCATCGGGCCGCCCATCCAGCTTGCCAGCACCGGCTTGGACTGGGCCTGGGCGGCGGTAATCAAGGCTTCGGCGGAGCGGGTGGCATCGGTCATATCCTGCGGCGTGAGGATTACCAGCATACCGTCGGCATTGGGATCGCGCGCGGCGATTTCCAGGGACTTGGCGTAACGCTCGGGCGAGGCATCGCCCAGAATATCCACAGGGTTACCATGCGACCATGGTCCCGGCAGCAGCGCGTTGAGTTCCTTCATCGCTGGTTCAGAAAGTTTGGTCAATTCGCCACCCCCCTGAATGAGTGCGTCCGTCGCCAGCACGCCGGGACCGCCGGCATTGGTGAGAATGGTCAGATGGCGGCCTTTGGGCCGGGATTGATGGGCCAGAACTTCAGCTAAATCAAACAACTCGCTGATTTCATTGACGCGTTGCACACCCACGCGACGGAATACCGCATCCAGCACTTCATCTGAGCCGGTCATGGAACCGGTGTGGCTTGCGGCCGCGGCAGCCGCGGCGGCGGTGCGCCCAGCTTTGATGACAATGATGGGTTTGGTCAAAGCCACTTCGCGCGCGGCGGAAATAAATTGGCGGGGGTTGCCGATGCTTTCCATATAAATCAAGATGGCTCTGGTGCGTGGATCATCGCCGAGATGGTCAATAAGATCCCCAAAACCGACATCCAACATAGACCCCAATGACACAAAGGAGCTAAAGCCAATCTGTTCGCGCAATGACCAATCCAGAATGGCGGTCAGCAGCGCGCCGGACTGTGATAAAAATGCGATGGAGCCGGGACGGGCGATGCCATGCGCAAATGAGGCGTTTAAGCCGATCAGGGGATTTTGCACGCCCAGACAATTTGGCCCGATGATGCGCATGGAATAGCGCCGGGCATGCACGGCAATTTGCTGTTCCAAGGCAACGCCGGGAGCGCCGAGTTCCTTGAAACCCGCGGAAATAATGATCGCTCCTGGAATGCCCGCGATTCCGCATTGTTCAACCAAATCCGGCACGGTTTGGGCGGGCGTGCAGATAATGGCCAGATCAACGCGTTCCGGCACGTCATGAATGGTTGGATAAGCTTTAATTCCCAACACGCTGGGGCGTTTAAGATTCACCGGGAAAACCGTTCCCCCGAATGGCGATGAAATTAAATTCCACAGCAGCGTGCGGCCCACTGAACCGGGCGTTTCCGTGGCACCGATGACCGCAATATTCTGAGGATTCAACAGCGGCTGCAAGGGCCGCCGAACATGGCTGGAACCGGCATCGTTCACTTTTTTTGCGGCAAGTACTGTCACAGCGGACTCCTTATAACAATCACAGTAAGGCTCAAATGCCTAACCGTGAGGACAAGCAAAAGCATACTATTTTGCAGGTCCGTGTGATATAAGGGACTTGCTGAATCGGCAATAGGGAATTCACCGATTCATGTGCAAATAGGTTACGACCAACCGGATGTAATCATAAGAAACGGTCTGATCAAGAGCCACAAAAATGGGTTTTAAGCGGTCCATGCCATGCTGCTGACAGGCATCCGCAACGCGTCGCAATGTGGCGTCCGGCACCCATGCGGCGATGGACGCGGGCTTTTCAATGGTGATATACTCCGCCAGATACTCCACAACCGTGCTCTCCGTACGGTCCAGTGCTTCCGTGACCTGCTTAATGGATTGGCCTTGCGCAAATAGCTGAAATGCTTTATCTTTGGCGGCATTGGGGCGATTGCTTGCTGGCGGCTTGGCCGCAACTGGTGGGCGGGGGCTGGCTACATCTGTCGGGATGTTATGAATGCGGCAATAATCTGTAATAAGCGGAATAATGGTATCGCCCAGTGATTGAAGCTTCGCTTCACCAATGCCGTAAATCAGCCGCAGGGCGTCAAGTGTGGTGGGCCGGACGCGCGCTAATTCACGCAACGTCGCATCCGAAAGGATCACGTAGGGCGGCACACCGCGCTGGGCTGCGATATGTTTGCGCATGGCGCGCAAGGAATCAAACAGCGCATGATCCACGCCCTGCCAGGACACTTCTTTACTGCGGGACTTGCTGGATTCCTCGGCCGATTTTTGCACCAGTTGAATCAGCCGCACCTGCCGGCGGCCTTTCATAACGTCCACCGACGCATGATTCAATTTCAGAATCGGTGCCGATCGGCCCTCCCGCAGGATCATATTTTCCTGCGTCAGCACGCCTTGTCCGACCAACTGATAGACGAAATTGCGCAGATCCGCCTTGGCGTGATCCTTCAACAGGCCGTGCACCGAAAGTTGATCATGTTTAAGCTGGCGGATTCTTTCCGTGTTTTCGCCCCGCAGGATCGCCAGGATGTGCCCCACACCAAAACGCTGATCAGTGCGGGCTACCGTTGAAAGAATTTTTTGTGCAATTACCAACGCATCGGCCACCGGCTCGGTATCTCCCAGACAATGATCACAGGCCTGACAGGAAAGGTCCATGTCCGAGGCGGCTTCGGAATCCTGCGTGGGCGGTACATAGCACTGACCAAAGTATTCCACCAGTGCCTTGTGCCGGCACGCCGCCCCCCGCGCGAAGCGATCCAGATCATCAAGATGGCGTAAGGCGGTGGGAACGTAATCCGCGCTGACCGGAGTACCCGCAAGTTTTGCTTCGGCGGCTGAGTTTTCAATCAGGGATTTCCAGGTCATGACATCCTGCCCGGAATAAAGCAGCACACATTCCGCCTCCAGGCCGTCGCGGCCGGCACGTCCGGTTTCCTGCTGATAAGCTTCAATGGATTTAGGCATGCCGGTATGGAGTACAAAACGGATGTTGGAGCGATCGATGCCCATGCCAAATGCGATGGTCGCCACAATAAGATCGCATTGCTCCCGGGCAAATTCTTCCTGCACTTTGCGGCGAATTTCGGCCGTCATACCGGCGTGATATCCCAGTGCCTTCGGGCCGCCGCCCTTGTTACGAACATTCAATGCAGCGACAACATCATCTACATCCCGACGGCGCAGACAATAAATAATACCCGCCTCATCCTTATGGCGATCCAGCACTTCCTGGATCTGGCCCATCATGTCCTTCCGCGGTAGTACACGATAGATCAGATTGGGGCGGTCAAAATTTCCCACCAGGCGCACCGGATCATCCAGTTGCAACTGCTGGGCAATATCCGCCCGGACCGGTTCAGTGGCAGTGGCGGTGAAAGCATGAATGGAACAACCCGGAAATAATGTTTTGAGATTGGAAAGGCGGCGATACTCCGGGCGGAAATCATGCCCCCAATGGCTGACGCAATGCGCTTCATCAATGGCGAATGTCTGCACGCCTGAGTCGCGAAGCAGTTGCACAAAGGCCCCGCCATCCAATGATCCGCCGCCGCTTTGCTGCCCCACAAGTTTTTCCGGCGAAACAAACAGCATATCCAACTGGCCGCTGCGCAACTGCGATGCGGTTTGCCGGCGCTGGTCAGCATTCAGCGAAGAATCCATTTGCGCCGCCGCCACGCCCAACGTACGAAGCGAATCCACCTGATCCTTCATCAGGGCAATCAGCGGTGAAACCACCACCGTAGGCCCCCGGCCACAGCGGGCCAGATGAATGGCCGGAGCCTGATAACATAGCGATTTTCCGCCGCCGGTTGGCATAACCACCACCGAATCACGCTTGGCCAGCACCGCTTCCATGGCCTGCTGCTGCAACGGGCGCAGTTGGCGGTATCCCCAGATTTCTTCAATGAGCGACAGTAAATCCGGAAGCGAAACAGTGGCGGTATCAGACATCACAGCCCTCCAAAGCGGAAATTTTAACGTTTATGGAAGCCCAACGCCAGACGGTGCGTTATTTTGCGCTTACGAATTCTGCCAGGGGAATCACATCGACATTCTCTGCCAGTGCATAACGGCGTGTACCCGGATACACCACGTGCAGGTGATCTAATTTAAGATCTGTCAAAGCATGGCGAATGGAGGGCGTCATGGCGGGGGCGTCCATACGCTTGCACTCCACGCCAATGCGTTTGCCACCTTTGAATAAAAGCAAATCCAGCTCTGCCCCATTATGTGTAGCCCAAAAATATGCCTCTCCGGGATGAAAACATTTGATTATCTCCTCCATGGCATACCCCTCCCAGGAGGCCCCAACCTTGGGATGCTCCTCCAAATCGCGCTGATTGCTGACATTTAACAGTGCGTGCAATAAGCCCGAATCGCGCACGTATACCTTCGGAGCCTTAACCTGCCTTTTGCCAAGGTTCTCAAACCATGGCCGCACCTGCCGCACCATAAATACGTCGCTCATCAGATCCAGATAACGGCGCACCGTGGTCTCGTTAATCGCCAAAGCCCGGCCAATTTCCGCCGAATTCCAAATCTGCCCGTGGTAATGCGCCACCATCATCCAAAAACGCCGCAGGGTTGCCGCGGGAATGCTCACCCCCAACTGCGGCATATCGCGCTCAAGAAACGTCTGCAGAAACTGCGCCCGCCACGTCAGTGAATCCGCGTTGCCACGCGCCGTGAAAGATAGCGGAAAGCCGCCCCGCAACCAGTGCTTCCCCATGGCCCAGGCACCGACATCCGAGAGCCGAAAACCCTCCATGGCGATCGTCTCCAGCCGCCCCGCCAGCGACTCCGAAGACTGCCGCAGCAGATCCGGTGACGCGCTGCCAAGAATGAGAAACCGCGCGGCCAGTGGCCGACGGTCCGCCAGTACGCGTAGCAGCGGAAAAATTTCGGGTCTACGCTGAATCTCGTCAATTACCACCAGCCCCTTCAGCGGCCGCAGGGCCAAATCGGGCTGTGCCAAGCGAGCCACGCTCTGCGGATCCTCCAGATCAAAATAATTCAGCGACTCCGCCGGCACAAACTTCCGTGCCAGGGTGGTCTTGCCGCATTGCCTTGGCCCCAGCAACGCCACCACGCGGCTGCGTTTCAGTGCCGTGCGAATCAGTGCAATATCGGTCTTACGCTCAATCATGGCAGCATCATATACCATGAAAATCCTGCTGTCAATACCGGATTTTCATGGTAAATTATAGCTTCGCCGAAACCGGTAACTGTTGGCTCATCGCGGCACAAAGTTGCACGCCCTGCCCCCACAGCGCCCATCGCGACGGATCGGAACGCACCGCGTCGGCAGATCCACTTTTCGCGATCAACTCAACGCTGCCGCATTGAGCTAACGGACGCACCTCTAACATTGATTAGCCTGACGCGGAAGCGTCACGGTTGGATGCGAAAGGCCGTCGCGAAAAAACAGCCATCATCTCGACGCGGTAAACACGAGGCCAAATTAACCCATCGCCCATCCTGATGCGGCAGCAACACGGTTTGATGTGAAACCCGCTCACGGAAAAAGTCCAGGCTGCGCCTCTTTGGCTTGGTCATCGGTAACCCATCGCCTATTATTGATACTTATGAAGATGGATGGCTCACTCACAGACCGTTTGATGCGGCAAATGAAATCCGTGTCAGGGGGCTTTAACCAGAGCGATACGACGATATGCTCAGCTCCAGCGCGGATGGATGTGTTAGGCGGACTATCCTTGGAAGCGGGCGGGGTGGTGGCGCAGATGGCGTTGCCCAGCCGAGCGGGGGTGGCACTGCTTTGGCGCGATGACGGCAAAATGATCTTCATGGGGCAGCAGCATGGTCAAAAGCATCAGCCGGTTATTTTGCCGGGAGCCGCTGTTTTCTCTCCGGGCAACCAATCCCGCGACCATGTCGTCCCAACGGCAGACGATCTGCCCGCCGCCTGGACCGCCCCATTACTTCATGTGTTTCATTCGCTGATCAACAAGGGGCTTCCTATTTCACCGAAGCCAGGTGCCGGCCGTGCGACAGGAGTGACGGTGGTGGTGGACTCCGATATACGTGCGGGAGCCGGGCAGGCGGCCTCTACAGCCATTACCGCGGCTCTGCTGCAGGCGGTGAGCATAAGTTGCAGTTTGTCTCTAAGCGCCATTCAAAAAGCGGGGATTATCAGCGATGCGCAGCGCGCGGCGGACGGCAACCACGGCCATGTCGTGGATGCATTGACTGTATTATCCGCGCAAGATGGGCCGCCGTCGCATCTGTTGCGTTATAGTGCGCAGCCACACTCCTTGCTGGGGCAGATACCACTTTCGAAAGACATTCGGATACTGGCCTTGGATACGGGGGTGACCAGGCCTACGAACCGGGATATTTCTGGGGAATTTCATCTGACCGGAGCCATGGGCGCAAAAATTATTGAAACCATTTATCGTGATCTGGGCCAGCGGCACAACCCGATTCACGGATATTTAGGGAATGTTTCACCGGAGCTATATCGCAGATACTTCCGATCCATGTTGCCTCGGCGCGTACGCGGTGCGGATTTTCTTAGAACGTATGGAGTGATTGATGCCGCGGCCGGAGAAATTATTCCGAACAATATGTACGCCATTCGCACCACGCTGGACCATTTAATCAACGAATATGAACATGCGGAGCATTTTCTTCAGGCGATGGAGGAATTATCCGAATCACCGACCGACACGCCATTAACTGCGCAACGGAAACTCATCATGCAGCGGGCGGGCCGACTGCTGCTGGCGTCCCACCACAGTTATCGTTTGCGGTTGCAATTATCCTGTCCACAGGCGGATTGGCTGGTGGATCAGTTTTCAACAGCAGGCCCCAAGGCCGGCGCGTATGGCGCGCGGATTACCGATTGCGGTGGCGGTGGAACCGTCGCAGTCTTGCTGGATACTTCGGCTCATGCAATGGATGGGTTATTATCCATTATCAGCCGATACAAAGATGAAATGGGAATGGAAGTGATTGTACGAGAGGCGGGGATCGCCGGCAGCGCCGGAGCATTGATATGACTTTTCAGAGCTTTTTCATAAGCATAAGGTAATTAAAACCGCGGAGGAAAAAATTTCCTTCGACTGCCGCGGAGTGCCAATTTCCGCGTTTGAGTTTCTGGTTATGCCGCACCACTGCGATAATATCGACAGGTGTAAAATTCCGCCGCAGCAGGGCAAAAAGATCAAATCCGATGGGGATGAAAGGCTTGCCTTTTTTGAAGGAATCGCTGACATAAACCGCCAGGTACCGCCGGGGCTTAATCACGCGGTGACATTGCGCGAAAACCTCGCGCATCGAAAGGTAATACGCATTGAGTTTTCCGTCCTGCGATAACTCGCCCGCGTCGAGTTTACCGATGCACTTGGGATCGTCAGAATAATCCACATGCGTGCTGTATGGCGGATCAATAAAAACAAAATCAACGCATTGATCCGGTAAGGGAATGTGCCGCGCGTCGGCTTGCTGAATGTCAGGCCGGCGCGGCGCAAGATCAAAGCCGATGCCGAGCCGTCCGAGTTCGGCGGCCACGTCCAATGTGGTGCCGCTGCCGCACATAGGATCAAGAATTTTATCGCCTTGACGTGTATAGCGCTGCAGAAGATTCCATATAATCCACGCCGGGGTTGCGCCTACATAGTCTTTGTCACCATGCGCATCCCGGCCGTAATCCTGCGAGGGATATTCCCACAGCGTGGTAGTTTGAATGCGTAATGGCGGCTTGTTAGTCACTGGTTTCATAATTACAGAGCACTAACGACTTCCTTCGCCGCGAAGTAGCATTTCCAGCCGGGCGATATTACCCAGCGAAATAAGATGAGCCAAAA